>CAYOGX010000323.1:0-5866 GCA_964403235.1 uncultured Planctomycetales bacterium
AGACCGAGATCCTCGTGACGGGCATCAAGGTCATCGACCTGCTGGCGCCGTTCGTACGCGGCGGCAAGATCGGTCTGTTTGGCGGGGCGGGGCTGGGCAAGACGGTGATCGTCCAGGAGATGATCGCGCGAATCGCCCGCGAGCACAGCGGGTATTCGGTCTTCGCCGGTGTGGGCGAACGGACCCGCGAAGGCAACGACATGTGGCTGGAGATGCAGGAGGCCGAGTTCAAGGACGACCGGGGCCAGACGCGGAAGGTCCTCGAGCACACGGCCATGGTCTTCGGCCAGATGAACGAGCCGCCCGGTGCGCGCCTTCGCGCGGGGCTCAGCGCGCTGACCGTGGCCGAGTGGTTCCGCGACGATACCGGCGTGGACACGATGCTGTTCATCGATAACATCTTCCGGTTCAGCCAGGCGGGTTCGGAGGTGTCGGCCCTGTTGGGTCGGATGCCGTCGGCCGTCGGGTACCAGCCGACCCTGGGCACCGAGATGGGCGAGCTGCAAGAACGGATCACCTCGACGCGGGGCGGCGCGGTGACCAGCGTGCAGGCCATCTACGTGCCGGCGGACGACCTGACCGACCCGGCCCCGGCGACGACGTTTACACACCTCGACGCGTTCATCGTGCTCGAGCGGAGCATCAGCGAGAAGGGGATCTACCCGGCCATCGACCCGCTGGCCAGCAGCAGCCGGATCATGGACGCGCAATACCTCGGGGAGCGGCACTACAACGCGGCCCAGCGCGTGCAGAGCATTTTGCAACGATACAAGGACCTGCAAGACATCATCGCCATCCTCGGCGTGGACGAGCTGAGCGAGGAGGACAAGCTGATCGTGTCCCGCGCCCGGAAGATCGAGCGGTTCCTATCGCAGCCGTTTTACCTGGCCGAGGCCTTTACGGGATTCCCCGGTAACTACACGCAGTTGGAAGACACCGTCCGCAGTTTCGAGGAGATCTGCGACGGCAAGTGGGACCACCTGTCGGAGGGGGCGTTCATGTACGTCGGTGCCATCGAAGAGGCGGCCGAGAAGGCTGAGAGACTGAAGAAGCAGGCGGAGTAGCCACATGGCCGATCAGGTCGATCAGAGCGGTCCGGTGCGATGTGCCATCATCACGCCCGAGCGCCAGGTGCTGGACGTTGGGGCCGATTCGGTGGTCATCCCCGCCCATGACGGGCAGTACGGCGTGCTGCGAGGGCGCGCGCCGCTGCTGTGCAAATTGGGCATCGGGGCGGTCAAGCTGACGCAAGCCGGGCGGGAGCGGCGGGTCTTCGTGGACGGCGGTTTCGCCCAGGTCCGCGACGACAACGTGACCGTGCTGACGCAGTCGGCCGCGGAGCCGGAGCAGATCGATCGCGAGGCGGCCGAGGCGGCCTTACGGGCCGCGATGAAGATGCGAATTACCGACGAGGACTCGTTTGCCGTCCGATCCGACGCCATCGCCCGGGCCAAGACGCAGTTGGCGATGACGACCCAAGCCTGAGTCACCATGCGATAAGGCCTACTGTTGATCCGGGCCCCAAACGCCAGCGCTGCCAGTGACACAAAAAAAGAGGACCCGGCACCGCACCGGGTCCCCAGCCGTATGGACTCCACCGCCTACGGCCTAACGTTGTTGTGATGGTTCCCCGTTTCCGTTTCCTGCGTGGGCTCCGGACGACTCAGTGGCGGCGCCTGCAAGTAAAGCTCCCGTGCCGGTCCGACCTGTGGCCGTGTCTGGAGCTCGAACGGTACCTAGAGTCGTGGTGCCCATGCCTGCTTGTGTGGCCGCGCCTGTCATAGTGGCCATGGCTGGGTCCGCGATAGTGATCGCCGTGCCCATCCCGGCTGCTGTAGTAGCGGGACCCGCCGCTTCGATACGAGTAGCCGCGGTACCTCGCAACAGAGGGAGCGCAACCTCCCCGTCGATAGTACACGCGCCGGTGGCCCACCGAATAACTGGGGCCCCACGTCGAGTAGCTCGAGTAGTAGGACGGCCTGCAGGGGGGCGCGACATAACACGGCGGGGGCGTGTAGCAGGGACCGCTCGAGCCGATGCCGAAGCTCACCGACACGTATCCTCCCGCGCTGACCGGCTGGACGGCTAGCCCGGCAACGACAGCTACCGCGAGCATTCCACCAGACATCGTGATTCTCGTCAGACCCATGATATGTCTCCTGTCTCGCCTAAGCCCAAGCACCCGAAAGACTTGCCCTTCATTGGCAGCCTGTAGGACCGTGCCCGATCGGCCCCGATCCAGCTGCTACACAATGATAGACACTACACAGCGGCAAATAGTTAGCAGGGAGAAAGGTTTTTTTCTATTTCCCGCGCCCCGTCGCAATCCAGCCGCAAGGCCTGGCGGGCTGACGCATCGTTTGGTTGACCCGGTCGCCACCCAAAAGGGGCATGCAGGCGGCACGCATCGAAAATGGGGAATATACATGATTTGGGAGTCTTTCAATCTGATTATGTCGATCGGCCTGCGCACGAAAAGGGCCGCATCGGAGGAGTAATGCGGCCCGTTTCGATTCGCCGAGTGCCCTGATCAACGGGCACCCGGTTGTCTCGATGATCAGGAGGGTAAGGGCGTCTGTGCTTTCCACAGATGGTACGACCTTGCGGCGAGCGGGTTCGTCGGCGAGGGATTTTTTTGGGGCTGAGGCCTGCGGAGGGTGGTCTGGATTCCTTGACACAGGGGGCAGCAGAAGTAGGATTTATGGCGCGTTGGGAGGGTGTCCGCGGGTCTCCGGTGGCCGCGGGGGAGCGGATCATGCCTGAGTGTCGACGGATTGTGCTGACCGGTGGGCCTGGCGGGGGCAAGTCGACGTTCATCAGCGAATTGCAGGCCGAGGATCCTCGAGGCGAACGTTGGTTGCCTGTGCCCGAGGCGGCGTCGTTGCTGCTGTCGGCGGGTCTGGTGCGCGGCGAGAAGGCGTTTCAGCAGGCGGTCGTGCGGTTGCAGATCGCGTTAGAGGACGCGGTGGCCGAGGGTGCGGGCGCGGGGACGGGGACGGGTCGGACCGTTCGCGGAGATCGCATCCTCCTGTGCGACCGGGGCACGGTGGATTCGCTGGCGTATTGGCGGCTGGGTGGGTGGGACGAGCAGGCGTTTTTCGACCTGCTGGGGATGAGTCACCAAGACCATCTGCGGCGATATTTTGGGGTGATCCACATGCAGACGTCGGCGGTTGGGGCCGAAGCGCACTATCAGGCCGGTCCGCAGACGGTCCGGAACGAGTTGCCCGAACAGGCGGCCAGGATCGATGCCCTGTGTGCCGAGGTCTGGCGAGGACACCGTCGGTACGCGCTGATCGAGAACGCGGGGCGGGACTGGGGGGCCAAGGCGCGCGCCGCGCGAGAGGTGTTGGACCGCTGGTTGGCCTGAATGGTCGGCGGGGCGGGAATGGCAGGCAGTGGGGGCGGCACAGCCGGACCTGCGGTTAATGACGCGTCGGTCGAGAACGGGGCAGGTCGGTAGGTTACAATAGGGTGTGGGCGCGATGGGTCATTCCCCCGGGACGGGCGGCCGCGATGATGGACCACAGCCGGAACAGGGACATCGAGATTCTCAGTTCCCGTTTGCGTTCGGCCAAGCATCGGGTCAAGCTGGCGGAGGCATGCGCGGGGGTGCTGGTGCTGGCCGCCTACACGCTGATCGCGCTGACGGCGGTGGTCATCGCCGATCACATTCGCGCGGGGGGATTGTCGTCGGAGACGCGGCTGATCGTTCGGCGGTGCTACCTGATCGGGACGATCGGGCTGTTGACGTGGCTGACGATCGTGCCAGTGGTCCGTCGGATCAACGATCTGTTTGCGGCGCGTGCGATCGAACAGCATCATCCGGAGTTCAAGAACTCGTTGATTTCGGCGTTGCAGCTGGCGTGGCGTCGTGAGCTGCCCGGGTCGATGCGAACGGCGTTGGCGGGCAGAGCGGCGGACGATCTGGCGGTCACGAGCCCATGGCGGGCGGTGAACAGGCGATCGGTCCGTCGAGCGGGCATCGCGACGGGGGGTGCGGTTGCCGTCTTCGTGTTGTACGCGGCCTTGGCGCCCAAGCCGGTCCTGCCGTCGATCCGTCGGGCGTTGGGTATTGAAGTGCCGGCGCCGACGCGGACCCAGATCGTGATCGAGCAGCCACCAGCGGATTTCGAGGCGCTGGTGGACAGTCCGGTGCGGATGGTGGCCCGCATCAGCGGTCGGCGTCCGCCCGACGCGTTCGTCCGGTTCAGCCAGGACGGCGGGGAGCGCTGGCTGGCTGACCAGCGGTTGTCGCTGGCGCCGCCACCGACGGTCCCGACGGTCGATCCATACGAGCGGCAGCGGTGGCGGGCCGTCAAGTCGGGCAGGGACGTCCAGCGATCGATGCACTACCAGTTCGTCGCGGGTGATGCGCGGTCTCAGATCAGGTTGTTGCGCGTCCGAGCCTATCCCGCAGTGGCCCAGGTCGGCGTTCATTGCGAGTATCCAGCGTACACGGGGCTGGCTGCGACCGACCACGAAGGCGGGGACGTGACCGCCGTGGTCGGCACGCAGGTGACGGTGTCGTTGCGGACGACTGTGCCGGCTGATGTGACTCCGGTGCTGATGTTCGGCAAAAGTGATCGCGGTCGGGTCCGAACGCATGCCGTGGACAAGACCGGCCTGCGATTTTCCGGGGGATTCCGCGTCGAGGCCGACGACGAGTACACCATCGACTATCGAGACCGCAGGGGCGTTCGCAATCGCGATCCGATCGCCTACACCGTCGAATGCCTACCGGACCAGCCGCCACAGATCGAGTTGGAACGGCCGGACGACGGCGTGGTGCTGTCGGCGACCGAATCGGTGAACCTGGGTTGTCGTGTGGCGGATGATTTTGGCCTGACCGATGCGGTGTTGGACTACCAGGCCGATGAGGATACCGGCCGGGTTTCGCTGGTGGGTTCCCAGCGGTCGGGCGTGCGGGCGTTGCACATCGAGCGGACGATTCCGTTGAGCCGGTTGGGTGCGAGGCCGGGTGGGCGGATCGCATGGTGGGTGACGGTTCGGGACAACCGTTGCAGTGTTCGAGGCGCCCCAGCGTACCAATCGACACAGAGCGAGAAGCGACACATCCGGGTCAGGGAGGAGGCCAAGCCCGGGCCCCCGGGTCCGGGCCCGACCACCACCCGGGGCAGCCAGGATGCGACGCACGTTCCGTCCGTTCGGGCGATCCCGCAGACCAGTATCAAAACGCGTGGAGGGACATCTCGGCCTGTGTCGGGTCAGGTCCCGCGGCAGAAGGACAGCGAGCTCATGGGGTCGCCGCGGTCCCAGCCGGCTGAAGATCTCGAGCGGTTTGTCGAGATACACCGCCGTGAACTTGAGCTGATCAAGAGACGTCTCGAGGGTGCGCCTGTGGATGCGCAGGACGGTCGCGACGCGGCCGGCGCAGCGCCTGGCGAAGACGCTGTCGCCCTGGCAGAGACAAGGCCAGCGCGCGGACCGGACGGTGAGGCGGTGGTTCGCGGTGGCGATCGAGACCCGTCGGATCGAACTGTCGGCGAAGCTGCAAGTCGGCCGGCCGAGGCCGCCAGGCGGGAGCTGGCACAGGACGGTCCAAAGCAGGAGGGGGCCCGCCAGCAGACGGATCGGGGGGAGCAGGGGGATCAAGCCCAGCAGTCGGGTCAAGGTGAGCAAGTGGGTCAGGGCGAGCGGTCGGGTCAAGGGCAGCAGTCGGGTCAAGGCGAGCAGGGGGGGGAAGGCGAAGGATCAGGTCAAGGTCGACAGCCGGGTCAGGGCCAGGGGTCGGGCCAAGGTCAGCAGCCGGGCCAGGGGGAGCAAGGCGGTCAAGGCCAACAGCCGGGTCAGGGCGAGGGGTCGGGTCAGGGCGAGCAGCCGGGCCAGGGCGAGGGGTCGGGTC
>CAYOGX010000324.1:0-5858 GCA_964403235.1 uncultured Planctomycetales bacterium
TTCCACACCGTCCCGTGGGACGAGGACGTGGGCTTCGAGACCCAACTCTACAGCGAGGAGCTCTACGGCACGCCCGAACGACGCAAGCGCGACCACTACGCCGCCTTCATCGCCACCAAGCACCCCGAGTATGACTGGATCGAGGGCCTGATGGGCGAACGGACCGAGATGTACTACATGCCGCAGATGAGCCCCATGCCGGCGGAGATCACCGTCGAGGCCTGGGCGGCCGACCGGGCGATCGAGCAGATCCGACAGGACGATGGCCGGCCGTACTTCGGCTTCGTCTCGTTCATCGGCCCGCACCCGCCGCTCGCGCCGCCCATTCCCTTCAACCGCATGTACGACCCGGACCGCATGCCGAACCCGATCCGCGGTGACGTGGCCGTCGATCACATGGACGAGCAGATCACCTGGATGAACCACGCGATCTGGGCCGAGGACATCAACGACCCGCACGCCCGCGTGCTGAAGGCCCGCTACTACGGCGAGATCTCCTACATCGATCATTGTCTCGGGAGGATCCTCGACGCGGTCGAGGCCCGCCCCGACGCGGACAACACGCTCATCTGCTTCTTCGCCGATCACGGCGACCACCTGGGCGACCACCACGCCTGGCAGAAGGAGAGCTACTTCGAGGGCTCGTGCCGCGTGCCGTTTCTGGTCAGTTGGCCCAAACGGCTGGGCGGCGACCTGCGGCGGGAGGAGCTTGTCTGCCTGACGGACTTGTTCGGCATCGCTACGACGGCGGCGGGCCGGCCGGACGTCCGCGAGGGCGTTGACGTATTGGGCATCCTGGCCGGCAAGGCCAAGCCCAGGGAACACCTCGTCGGATACTACGGCACGCCCGGCACGCACCGATTCAAGGTCATGGTTCGCGATGCCCAGTGGAAGTACATCTTCATGGCCAACGGTGGGCGGGAGCAGCTTTTCAATTTGGTCGACGATCCCAACGAATTGCGTCAGCGGATCGACGACCGGCGCGACGTGGCCGATCGACTACGCAGCGTGGCTGTCAAGGCGCTCAGCGTGCCCAACGGCGACCGCGCGCTTGATGGGAAGGCGTTGCTTGCGCTTCCGTTCGAGAAACGGCCGGCCAGGCGGATCTATCAGTTCGTGCGTTCCCGGGGCGTGACCGGCTTCCCGAAGCGCCCCGGCGACGTCCTGAAGGCGTTCCCGAGTCGCAGGTAGGGCCGGCACAGCCGGCCCTACGGTCGCGCCGCGGGCGCGAAGCACCATAGGTTCCCCGCGTAGTCGTGCACGAACAGCAGATTGCCCGATACGGCCGGGGCGGTCTTGATGGGCGTGCCGAGACGGTGTTCCCAGACGACCCGCCCATCGCGCCGCACGGCGCGGATCGACGTGTCGTCGTGGCCGAAGTAGGCCAAATCACCGGCCACGATGGGTGTCGAGCTGCCGCCGATCGCCTGTCGTCGCGAGCGCTCGAAGCGGTTCGGGTCTCGGGCGCATTCGACGGACCAGCGTCGTTGGCCCGTTGTCAGGTCGACGGCGACCAGGTCGGTCCCGTTGACGAGGACCAGGTCGTCCCACACCACGGGGATCGGGTTCAGGTAACCGACGTTGGGCACGGCCGCCTGCCAGATGGGCTCGCCGGTGGCGGCGTTCCGCGCCTTGACGCCGCCAGATACGGCGTGCACGTACCGACCACCGACGACGATCCCCGCGGAGGTGGAGCGTGCCTTCTCCTCGACCGACCAGATCGGCTGCCCGGAGGGTAGCCGCAGGGCCAACGCGCCGCCCCGCCGCGCGCAGTACATCACGTCGTCGGAGACCGTTGCGAACGCGGCGTAATAGCCCACGTCGCCTTTGATCTCGGCGAACTGTTTGCCGGTCGCGGGGTCGAGCAGGAATTGCGGGGCCTGCCAATCGCTGACCAGCAGGCCGAACCGCGTCGGGACGGGCGGTGTCTGGTTGATCGCAAGCGGGCGACCGAGGGCATAGTCGGGTCTGAGCGGTCTGCTCCAAACCGTCCGGCCGGTCGCCGCGTCGTAGGCGGCGATCCAGCCCTCGCCGGTGAGTACATAGACGCGCCCGTCGTGCACCGTCACCGTGCCGCGAATGTCACCGCGCGGTGTCTTGGCGCGCCAGATCTCGTTACCCGTCTTGGCGTCGAGGCAGAGCACGCCAGAGCCGGGGGAACCCGCGTTGGGATGGGTGACGGCGACGTAGACGCGCCCGCCGGCGACGACGGGCGATGCGTGCAGGACATGGACCGACCCGGTCTGCGTGATCCACAGCGGGTACAACGGCGCGCCGGGGCCGCGTGGCACCCGGCGAGGCGGTTTGCCCGCGAGCAGCCAGGGGAAATCTGCGTCGGGCCGAGGGGTTGCGTGCCGGGCAGCGATCACGCGAACCGACCGGCGCTGTTTCCAGACCGTGCCCGTCTCGTCGATGGCATCGAGCCCGACGCGCCATTGGGACGCGACCTCGGGTGCGAACCGCCCGCACCAGGACCAATCGCCCTTCTGCTGCAACATGATGCCGTTCGGACGACCGGTCGGCCCGACGATGCCGCAGCCCACCGCGTGGACGAGTCGTGTGGCGTCGTACGCCAGCGCCAACACCGGCTGAGGACCCGTCAGCGTGGTGGGCCCCGGCGCGATCAGGTCGAGTCGCTGGTACTGACCGGCGATCCGCAGGTCGGTTCGCACACCCTGCGGTGTGACGTGGACCCATCGGTACGCGCGGGAATAGGCGCCCCAATCGCGCCCGCGGGCCGGCGCGCTGATCAGCACTGGCACTTCGCCGCGACCACCCGCCTGCACGACGTGCCAGTGTCCGGCGAGCTGGCAGAGGATCCGGCGCCCTGACGCCTTGCGCTCGTCGAACCACTGGGCGCCCAACGGGTAGTGCGTGGCCACGATGACGGGCATGTCTTTCGGAATGGCCCTCAGATCGGCCTCGAGCCACGCCTGTTGACGCGCCCGGGCCGGCGGTGACAGGTAGTGCAGCTCCGTGACGAATTGCACGAAGTGCACGCCGCCATAATCCCACGAGTAGTACGGCGGGCCGACGCGGAACTCATAGTACGCCGTGCTCCGCGGCTTCAGGCAGTTCCCGTCGTGGCCGCCGAAGACGTCATAGACGGGGAGCTTCGAAGCGCTTCGAATCCGGTCGTACATATTCCACTGATCGTAGGTGCCGGACATCGTCAGGTCGCCGACGGCCACGAGGAACGCCGGGTCGCCCGACACCTCGGTCATCTGGGCGTAGTCCTTGGCGATGGCCAACATCTCCTCGGGACGGCTGAATTGGCTGTCGCTGGTGACGATGAAGCTGAACGCCGTCCGTGCCGACAGCGGGTCCTTCACGAGCCCGAAGTCCGCCTGGTAGTTCGTCTGCTTGTCCGCAAATGGGATCCTGAGGAAGAACGGGCCCGTTGACCGGTAGCCGCTCGGACGCGTGATGACGACGAACCGGCAGTGGGTGTCCGAGGCCATGTCGAACCGGAATGAAAAGCGCCCGTCGGCGTCGCTTCGCGAGACCGCCGCGCCGTCGGTAACCAGGACCCCCGCCAGGCCCGGCTCTGTCGTATCCAACGCGCCGTTGGCGTTCGAGTCGACATAGACGCGCCCGGCCACGTGGACCCGCCGCGGGATGGGCGTGCCGAGCGGCGGATCCGTGGTGCGAGGGATCGTTCGCTTTGCGGCAGCCAGCTCGTCGTCGGTGTAGCCGCGCAGCAACTCGGCCACGGATGCTGCTGGCGCAATCCGCCCGCATGCAGCCAGAACAACCCATCCTGAAAGCAGCGACCCAAAGGGGATACGGGGACGGTTCAAGCCTTCGCCTCCAAGGACCCTAGCGTGGCACGGGCCACCTGCGATGCGTGAATTCTACCGGATGGCCCGTCAGACCGTAGCGCGGGCCCGACTGCCAGACGGTCCAGAACGCCGCGATCAGCCTTCCGCTTCGAACGACCGGGGTGAAGTGCCCGCCGTCCTTGAGCCGATCGGGTTGGTCGAGCAGATAGCGCTGCGACGGATCCGCCTGCTGGAACGTCCCGCCCGGATCTGCGCTGAACAGGTGAGCGATCTGGATACCCTTCACGCCCGTTCCCTGCTCGATCACGAACAGATGCACGCGCCCGTCTACGCAGATCGCGCCGGTCAACTCCTGTGCCCGGACGCCCGCCGGGCGAACAGTCACCTCCTTCGCCCTGGGCCACGACGAAGCGTCAGTCGGACGGGGCGAGGCCGTGTGGACAATCCGGTAACCGCGGCCCGCGCCGTTGCCCGTCGTCCGATGGTACAGATGCAGCCGGTCGTCGCCGGGGACCGCGACCACGGCCGCGTCATCGTCTTCACCCGCCAGATCGCTGATCGGCCCTGGTGTCTTCGTCCATGGGATCACCTCGGGGTCCGGACCCGACCAGGCCAACCCGATACTCCGCTGCGTAAAGCGCAATGTCTTGCGGGCGCTAAACGGGACGTACAACCGACCGCTCCAGACGGCCATGCCCGCGGGGCTGGCCACGCCGTAGCCGTCGAAGTCCACATCGCGCTTGCCCTTGAGGACCGCCAGCCCCACAAGCGTCCAGGTGGCAAGATCGCCACTCCGCCAGAGGTACAGCTCCGTATCGTAGGTGTGCGGGTGATGGGCGTGTCGCAGCGGGATGACGTCGGCGATCAGGTAGAACCTGCGTCTGCTCGGATGCCACGCGATCGCATGTTCGCGGATACTCGCCGGCCCGATCGGCGAGGGCGACCCGGGCGCTACCGAGAACGTCTTGGCCGAGTCCCGGACGATGTGCGGGCCCGCCAGCAGGTTCGCCGTCCCGACCAGCGATAGGCATGCGACGATGGTGGGGGTATGTCTCCGCTTGACGACCGTCTGGTCCCGAGCTCCGGCCACAGGCATTTCCTTGAGCTGCGTCGCACGTCGCAAGCCGCGTGGACGATCTCATTGCAGCCCGCCACGTCATGCTGTGGGTCGTGGCAGTCAGCGTCAACCCTTTGGGGGATGACTGAGGAGACTAGGTCTGCCGGACTGCTCAAAAAAAGGGCGCGGGGGCTTGACATCGGCGGAAGATGTGGTATAGTAGTACTAGTTTACTTGAATATGGCCGGGTGGGAGACCAAGCGTGTTCAAGGTATCGGAAGCGGCCTCGTTGGCGTTGCATACGACGGCGTTCCTGGCGGGTCAGCCGGGCCGGTTGGTCACGGCCGGCCAGATGGCGTCGGCGTTGCAGGTCTCGGAGAACCACCTGTCCAAGGTCTTGCAGCGTTTGGCCAAGGCGGGGCTGGTCAGATCGACGCGCGGGCCAAAGGGCGGGTTCGCGCTCAACAGGTCATCCGACGAGCTGACGCTGCTCGACGTGTACGAGGCGATCGAGGGGCCGCTCGTGATCACCGACTGCCTGTTCTCCAGGCCGGTCTGCAACGGTCAGTGCATCCTCGGGGATTTGTTGACGGACGTGAACTCCCGGATCAAGGCGTACCTGTCCGAGACGAAACTGTCGTCCGTGCCTCAGTTGGCCGGAGCAACCGATGCGTAAGACAAGGCAAATCATTCACATCGACGAAGAACGCTGCGACGGCTGCGGTCAGTGCATCACGGCGTGCGCCGAAGGGGCGCTGGAGCTCGTGGATGGCAAGGCCCGCCTCGTCGGAGAGGTCTACTGCGACGGGCTCGGCGCGTGCATCGGCGAGTGTCCGCAGGGCGCGCTGACAATCGAACAGCGAGAGTCGGAACCGTTCGACGAAAAGGCCGTTCGGGGTCGGCTCGAGTCGCAGGCCCCACACGATGCGGGCCAGGGCTGCCCGGCCGCGGCGCTTCGGACGTTTCATCCCGAGTCGGTCCCAACGGACGTTCCCCAGCAGGATCTCCCGTCGCTGTTG
>CAYOGX010000325.1:0-5839 GCA_964403235.1 uncultured Planctomycetales bacterium
ACCACCACGCTCATCCACAACACGCGGACCATCACGAACAGAGTCGCCCCGAGCGTCCGTGTTTCGCTGCCGAACCGGGCCTCCAGATACTCGTATGCGCTGGTAATCGGCAGTCGCATGAAGAAGGGGATCACCCAGTAGGCCACGATGACGTACGCGATCGGGATCGAGAGGACCCGAAGGAACAGCCCCGGGCCGTTCTGGATCATCTCGCCGGGGTTGGCCAGGTACGAGATCGTGCTCAGCAGCGTGGCGATGATGCTCAGGCCGACGACCCAGGACGACATCGACCGGCTGCCGAGGAAGTACTCCTTCGTACTCCGCTGGCGCCGGGCGAAGTAGGTGCCCATCCCGACGATGCCGGCGAAGTAGACGCCGACGACGACCCAGTCGCCAAACTGAATCCCGCTAGCAGCAAGAAGCATACACTCCCTCCGCAAGGTCGCTATGGAGACCGTGGGCCTTCGATACCACTCAATTCATCTCCCGCCCGACGACGGCCCGGCGCGTGAACTGGAGCTGTTCGGCCGTGGGAGCAGGTCTCAGCAGACTGATCACGTAACCCGCCGCCAATGTGACGATCACCGGCAAGACGATGAGCCACATGAACGACACGTTGTAGGCCTCGCCGAACCACTGGCCTGAGAAGGTGAGCACCAGTCCGACGACAAAACCGATCACCGGCCCGGCGATGGCGCCGAGCTGATTCGTCCGTCGGAAGAACATGCCCAGCGCAAACAGGCCGAAGAGCGGCCCGACGATGCAGCTCGTGCTCTTGTTGGTGATCTCGACGATGTTCCCCTCGATGTTGTCCACGAACAGCCCCAGCACCGTCGCCATCAGGCCCAACCCCAGGCCGAGCAGCTTCGCAAAGCCCAGGGACGTGCTGTCGGCCACCTTCTTCGCTCGGCGGCGTTCGAAGAAGTCCACGGTGATGACGGCCGAGACGCTGTTGACACCCGAGTCCAGGCTGGACATGGCCGCGGCGAACAGGGCGGCGATGATCAGCCCCGTCAAGCCCACCGGTAGCTGGGTCGCGATGAAGATGGGAAACAGATTGTCCGCCTCCTTCTTGATCGTGTCATCGAACAGCTGTCCGCCCGCCCTGTCGCTTAACCCACCGGTGGATGCCGCAGCACGCTCCCCGTTGTCAGCCCATCCATCCGCGAGCGATTCTCTGGCGATCACGTCCGCGAGCAACGTCTTGGCTGCCTCTCTGACGTGGTCGTCCTCGAGCCCAGCGGCGGCCGTGTCAGCGCCGCCGGTCCGTAGGCTCTCGGCCGCGGCCTCGATCGCCGTCTCGTCCAGCTCCTTGTCCTTCACCTGAGGCCCATCGGGACGTTCCAGGCCGGCCTCCTTGGCAAACGCCTCGTCCACCCTTTCGACGGCCGGGCCGCTCAGCCCGGCGACGAGCTTCTGCGTCAGGACGGCGCTCTTGTCGTGGTAGAAGGCCAGCAAGGCGAATCCGACCCCGCCGAGCACGATCAGCAGCACCAGGTTGCCGAGGCAGTTGACCAGGTAGGATCGGGCGGCCCCCTTGGCGTCGCGCGTCGTCAGGTAGCGCTGAACGACGGTCTGGTCGGAGCCGTACGTACACACGACCCAGGCGATCGTGTGGAGGTTGATGCCGATGATGGTGAGCCTGAACCCCGGCTCCCACGACCAGAGCGGCGCCTCCAACCGCGTCTTGGCGTAGGCGAGCGAAACGACGTTCGCCGCCCCCATGTCCGCCACGATATAGAACGCCACGAATACCGCGCCGCCCATCAAGATGATGAACTGGATCACGTCGGTCCATATCACCGCGCGGATGCCGCCCATCGCCGCGTAGAACGTCGTGAACAGGCCGACCCCCAGGATGACGCACCACAACGGTATGCCCGTCATCTTCGACATGGCCTGACTGGCGGTGAACACCACCACGCTCATCCACACGATTCGAATCACAACGAACAACAACGCGCCCAGCGTCCTGGTCTCGCTGCCGAACCGGACTTCCAGATACTCATAGGCGCTGGTGATCCGCAGGCGCATGAAGAACGGGATGATCAGAAACGTGACGATCGTAAACGAAACGGGAATACCGAGGATCGCGAAGAGGTTGCCCGGCCCATGCTTGATCATCTCGCCGGGGACGGCCAGGTAGCTGATCGTGCTGAGCAGCGTGGCGATCATGCTCAACCCGACCACCCAGGACGCCATCGACCGGCTACCGAGGAAATACTCCTTGGTGCTCCGCTGCCGGCGGGCGAAGTAGACGCCCATGCCGATGATGCCCACGAAGTAGGCCGCCACAACGACCCAGTCCGCAACCTGAATCCCTCCTGCAGCCAAAATCATGTATGCCCTCCGCGTCATCGCGACAGTCACTACGGCCGCCCATGTGTCGATGTCGTTCCTGCCACTCCAGGAGCATCGGGTCACAGAGCCGGAGAGTATGGGCCAGCCCCCCGCCACAATCAACACCCCGTACGCGGGCCTTGGCGGCGCTCGGGATGCAGTAGCCGCGCTTGCAGGATCTCCCTTGCGCCGTCGCTTGCCATCGGCAACGCTTGCCCTTACTAATCGTTCCGCACGATGATGTCGCGCTGCTGAGCCGGCGACGGCGCCGGTGGCCGAGGCGCGCCGACGCGGAGATCAACATGACACGGCAAGACCGCAAACCGATCGGTACGAAGGCGGCGGTGCTCACAGTGGCGCTTCTCGGCATCTGGCCGGTCGCGGCCGTGGCCGAAGCGGAGGCGGCGTACCTCAGCGGGGCCGCGGCCGACCGGATCCTCTTTGCACAACAGGCGTGGGGCGGGCTCGGCCTGGACACCGCGGTCCGCCGGCCGAACGAGAAGGAATCCCTCCGGCTGCGAATCAAGGACAAGGTCTACGACAAGGGCCTGGGCCATCACGCCAACGGCGAGATCGTCGTTGATCTGGGGGGTCAGTACGCGATCTTCGAGGCGGAGATCGGCGTGCAGCGGCAGCGTGGCGGCGTCGGCAGTGTCGTCTTCCGGGTCTTCGTGGACGACGAGAAGCGCTTCGAGAGCCGCGTGATGAGTGACAGCGATGCCGCGCAGCCCATCCACATCCCGGTCACTGGCGCGGAGGAGCTGCGGCTCGTCGCAAACGACGCGGGTGACGGCATTACGTGCGATTGCGCGAACTGGGCCAACGCACGTCTGATTCGCGACCCGAAAGCGAAGGCCCGACCCGCGGTCCAGACCCCCGACGTTGCCCCCTTCGCCCGCGTGGTGAGCTGGGATCCCGCGCGGGCCGACGGCGCTCGGGCTAAACGGACGCAGGAGTTCCGCGCCGAGGACGTCTTCCTGGCCGCCGACGTCGTCCCGGCCGCTGACGGGACCTACACCGTTCCCGTGTCCAAGGACGGGCGCGGGTGCATCGGCCTGAAGTGGACCGAGCCCCGGCTGATCCGCAGGTTCGAGTTGGCGTTCGCGCACCCCGACCAGATGCCGCCCGTCGCCGACGTGCGCCTGGAGATTTGGCAAGGTGAATCCCCCTGGCAGGGCCGGTTCGAACCGGCGAAGGTCAACGTCGATGTCCGACAAGGACAGTGGATGTTCCGCCTGGACCGCTCGAAGACACCCGCCGCTCCCATGGCCGTCCAGATGGTCCGTTGGCTCTTCCCGCCGACGGCCAGACCCGTTGTCCTGCAAAGACTGTCAGCGCGCGCGACCTTGCCGTGGCGGACGACGGAGCTTCAGCTCGAGCTGGCCCGGCTGATGCCGGGCCGCCGCGGTGAGGTGGCGGTCTACAACGGACAGATCGTCGCGCCGGCCAACGCAGGCTCATCGTTGCAGTGTTCCTGGGATCTGGCCGGTCCCCTGCGGTTGAAGGTCCGGTATGCCAAGGCCGGGCGCTGGAAACCGGAAGCCACCGTCCTGCGATTGCGGTGGCCGGACGCGGCCTTGGGTGTAGCGGTAGCGGACGTCTTGGCCAACGAATGCGTGTACGTGCCGCACGCGGGCGTGTTCGTCACCCGCGCGCCGGCGACGGTTGGGCTCGACGCGTACCGCACCAAGATCGCGGACCGCAAGACCATTCTGGAACGCGTCCGCGACATGCCCGATCAGACCTTCGCGCAGGCGATGGCCAAGGTGCACAACCCGATCCAGAACAACGGGCCGACGATGCTTTCGCTGGCCTGTGACAATCGCAAGATCGTCGTGGAGCGGGACGGGGCCATCCATTTCGAGACGTTCGGCGATCGGGCCGATCAGGCCGTTCCCCAATACGGCAAGTACACGTGCAGGCTGATCCCTCGGTTCGGCTCAGGCAAGGATCAGCGCGTCACCCGAAGTCTGCACGGCGGATGGCTGCCGGTGCCGGTCACGACCGTCAAGGCGGACGGCGTGGTGTATCGTCAGCGGACGTTCGTGGCGCCGTGTGACGAAGGTTCCCAGCCTTACTCGCCGGGTTGGTTGAATCGGCGACCGGTCTGCGTGGCGTCGTTCGCCATCGAGAACCCGAAGGCGGCGCCCAGCGACGTCTCGCTCGTCCTGACGTTCCTGGCCGACGCCAAGAAGCGACGCCCGGCAGCAATTCAGCCGGTGCCGCAGGGGGCGGTGGTACGAAAAGGCGATCGGATACTCGCATTCGTGAACTCGAAACAGGCCGGCCCACTCCGGACCGACATCAAGGGCGGCGACGTCATCTTGGCCGGAACGCTGCCCGCCAAGACGACCGCCCGGTGCACGGTCAGCCTGCCGGGCTGGCCCGCGGAGGCGGATCCCGCATCAGGGCTTGCCGACGATGCGAAGTTGCTCGGTGCCCTTGTAACCTATTGGTACGCCGTCATGGCGCGGGCGATCCAGATCGACGTGCCCGACCCGTTGCTGATGAACGTCATCCGCGCTTCGCAGGTCCACTGCCTGTTGACCGCGCGGAACGAGGCCGGTGGCCAGCGGATCGCCGCGTGGGCCGGCGCCGACCGCTACGGACCGCTGGAGAGCGAGGCCAATTCGGTCATCCGCGGCATGGGCCTGATGGGCCACGACGCCTTCGCCCAGCGCTCGCTCGACTATCACATCCATCGCTACAACAAGGCGGGATACCTGACGGTCGGCTACACGATCATGGGGACAGGGTGGCATCTGTGGACGCTGGCCGACCACTACGATCGAACCCAAGACAAGGCCTGGCTGAAGCGCGTCGGGCCGGAGGTGGCGCGTGTCTGCAGCTGGATCGCCAAGCAGTGCGCCAAGACGCGAGGCCTCGATGGCCGGGGCCGCAAGATGCCCGAATACGGCCTCGTCCCACCGGGCGTGGCCGCGGACTGGAACCGGTTCGCCTACCGCTACGTCCAGGAGGGGCATTACTGCGCAGGACTTCGCGACGCGGCGCGGGTGCTCGCCGAGATCGGACATCCCCAGGCCACCAAGCTGCAACGAGACGCCGAGACCTTCGGCCAGGAGATCCTGCGGGCCTATCGATGGACCCAGGCCCGCAGTCCCGTCCTGCCGTTGTCCAACGGGACGTGGGTGCCCGCCTACCCGTCGATGGTGTATTGTCTGGGTCGTTTGGAGGACATGATCCCGGGCGAGGACGGCAACCGGAGCTGGTGTTATGACGTCGAGCTTGGGGCGCATCACCTGGCCGTACTCGGCGTCTTGGACCCGAACGATCCGCAGGTCGGCCGGATGCTCGACCACATGGAGGACGTCTGGTTCCTCCACACGGGTATGGGCGACTATCCCACCGAGAGGAACCAGGCCGACTGGTTCAACCTGGGCGGCTTCGCGAAGGTCCAGCCCTATTACGCCCGTAACGTCGAGCTGTACGCCCTCCGCGACGACGTGAAGCCGTTCGTCCGGTCCTACTTCAACACGAT
>CAYOGX010000326.1:0-5834 GCA_964403235.1 uncultured Planctomycetales bacterium
CCAGGTGGTTTCCAGGGGTTGAATCACGGCCATCCTGCCCCCACGGCGGCGCTTGGGCTTGCGTCACCGGCGCGGCTTCGTGGACGATCGTTCGGGCGTCGCGGGCCTCGGCCGGTCTTTCAGTACTTGCTCGACCCACGTGCGCAACCTCCTTCTTTCGGGGATGTCGCGCAGGACCCAGTCGTCTCGATGGTTGCGGTAGGGCAGGGTCTGGAACGTGAATCGACCCTGGACCCCGGTGCTGGCCAGGTACTGCCGGGTCTGTTCGACGAATCCCTCGTGGCTGATGAACGTCGGTCGGCCCTTCAGTCGCTTCAGGCGCTTGAGCGCCGAGGCCCGATCGCCGTCCGGATGGCCCCACGGCCGGACCCCGTCGTAGTGGCTATGCGCGATGAAGGCCAACCAGATCCCGGCGATCTCGTCATCGTGCAACCCGATGTAGTTGCACGCGATCGCCCCCCTGGAGAATCCACACAAGATCACCGCCGAGGGGTCGCCCCCGAAGTCCGCACAGACGCGGCGGACCGCCTTCCTGCAATACTCGACGGTGGCCCCGACGTCGCCCCACCATTGCGGCTCGTTCATCATCTTCTGGGTGTTCACGTAGGGCATGCAGATCCAGATGAATCCCTTGCCGCCGGAGACGCCGTAGCCGAGGTTGCTGCCCTCGACCTTGCCGGTGCACACGTCGCCGTACTGGTTGCGATAGGATCCGTTGCCGGCGTACTCGACAATGACGGGAAAACGCTCGGTGTCCGTCCAGTCGGTGGGCAGGTAGAGCGCGTGGTAGACGTCGGTGCCCTCGTATTCCGGCGCGACCTGCCTGACCCGCTTGCCGGGCGCCGGTGCGCCGAGCGTCATCGCGGGCGTGGTCAGGTCGGTCGGCACGGTCGTCAGATCCGGCAGCTCCGCGCTCATAACCGCTGGGCCCAACAGAACGATCCACGTGAATGACATCGCCGTCCTGAGCCGTAGGGCCGGCTGTGCCGGCCGGTTCGTCCTCGTCAGAAGCAGGCCGGCACAACCGGCCCTACCCGCGTTTTCCGGACGCCCGTCTGACACAGCGGAACCCGATGGCGTCGCGGGCGAAACACGCGTCCTGGAAACCGGGATCTTCACCCACGCGATAGGCCGACCGACACGCCTTGGCGCTCACATTCCACGCGCCACCTCGCAGGACGTACTTCTCGCCGTCGGCCGGGCCCCGCGGGTCCTTGCAGAGCACCGGACACGTTTGGTAGTAGCTCTTGTCGTAGACGTCGTTGCACCACTCGGCCACGTTGCCGTGCATGTCGAACAGCCCCCACGGGTTGGCCTGCTTGGCGGCCACCGGGTGCGTCTGCTTGGCCGCGTTCTCGGCGAACCAGGCGTAGCGTTTCAGCGGGCGCGGGTCCTGGCCGAAATGGTAGTCGGTGTCCGTGCCGGCGCGGCAGGCATATTCCCATTCAGCCTCGGTGGGCAGGCGGTATCCGTCGGCGTCGAGATTGCACTCGGCCGTCGCTTCGTCGTAGCAGGGCTTGAGCCCTTCGGCCTGCGAGCGCTTGTTGCAGTAGAGGGCGGCGTGGGCCCAACTGATCATCTCCATGGGCCGGTCCGGTCCCTTGAAATGGGAGGGATTGCCCTTCACCAGCTTGCCGTATTGCGCCTGCGTCACCTCCGTCCGATCCATCCAGAACGCGTCGACCCAGACCTCGTGTACGGGCGACTCATCGTCCTGGCCGGTGCGACTTCCCATCATGAATCGCCCGGCGGGGATCAGCACCATCTCGGCACCGGTCTTGGTCTTGATGATCTCGGGCGCCTCGGGTCCCGATGCCGGCCCATCGACCCGCCGGCAACCCGATCCGAGCATGCCCAGCACCATCACCAGGCAGCAGGACCCCCTCGTCATCTGCCGCATGACCGCTTCTGTCATCTCTTCTTCGCCGGTACCCAGTCGGGCTCTTTGTTACAGTGGCCGTCGGTGGTGATGGCCACCCACCGGTCCTTGCGCTTCGCGTCGGCCACGCAGATGTTCCATCCCTCGGCGGGGACGCCCACGACCTCCGGGGCGTGGCCCAGGCGTTTCTTGGCCGGACCTCGGCTGAAGGTGACGTACCTGCCGTCCGGCGACCAGTCGATGTGATAGATTTTCGTCGGCTTCTTGCTCGTCATCACAATGCGCTTGCGCGTCAGCGTGGGCTCGTGTCCGGTCAGATCCAGATCGGCCTTGAGCAGGGTCCAATCACTGGCCCCCCAGGCCACCTTCTTCCCGTCCGGGCTGATGTCGGGCCGGCACCCGGGGATCTTCAGGTTGACGACCCGCTGCCCGTCGGCCTCGATCGCCAGGATCGCATGCTTGAACCCCATCCCCCCATGCACCGTCGACAGGAACCATTTGCCGTCGGACGACCAGCACGGGTTGTACAGGTGATGGATTTTTGGATTTGGGTGCTCGGCGTGCTTGCCCGTCTTGGGGTCGTAGATGACGATCCCTTTGGTGGCGAAATCCGTGTAGGTGAATTCGTCGAACTCGCCCTTGAGGTACGCGATGGCCGTCCCGTCGCGCTTCCAGCAGGGCTGGCGGGCGTTCTTGGCCACCAGCGTCCGGCCGGTGCCGTCCACGTTCATGACGTACACGTTGCGGATCTTCGATTTACCCTCACCCTCGTCGGCGACGAAACAGATCTTCGTGCCGTCGGGCGACACCTGGGGATACAGCTCATGCATCTTCGGCGTCCGCGTCAAGTTGACGGGGTTGGCCCCGTCGGCGTCGACGACGAACAGCTCCCAGTTGCCGTCCGGGTACGTCTCGTACACGATCTTTGGCTTGTAGGCCTTCAGCTCGGTGAGCAATGTCTTGTCCTGGGGGGTCAAGCCTTGCTCGCCGCGGACCCCCGGCACCCAGCCGGACACAACGCCGATCGAGATCGCAAGACCGAATCCGAAAGACCGACGCAAAACGCCAAGACCCTTTCGCATGAGAATCTCCTGGAAGACCGCCTGATGCCTGCGCGCCACCCTCCGGCGCCACGACGCAGGCGCCTATGCTACACCGATTCACCCGGTTTCTGCACGGGCAGCCAGATCATCGTAACAGCCCAGCACAGCACGAACACGCCGGCCAGCACCCAGAACGGCTGACAACACGACGCCAGGTCCGCCCACGCCCACGACGCCGCGTCGTGGATCGTCCGCCAGACCATCTGAACGATGACGGTGAACAGGTGGTAGCTGACGAACAGTCGGAAGATGCGCACCGACGCGTTCGCGCGCCTCGACCGGCCGTACAGCCAGATCCAGATCGGGACGGTACAGCCCAAGATGCAGATCGCCACCATGGGCCAGGCATGGGCCAACACCGTGATAAAACTGACGATCTGGCCGTCGTTGGTCGTCCAGCCCGTATCCTCGGGGTAGGCGCGGAGGATCTCCGTGGCCGTGATAACGCTCGTGGACAGCGGGACCTGCACCCCGACGACCACCCAGGGCAGCCACCGTGCGAAGGTCAGCCCCGACAGGACGACGATGCCGGGCACAAACGGCAACGCAGCCAGAAACGAGGCGATCGGCACGCGGGCCAGATAGGCGCCCAGGAGCAGCAGCCAGATGATGATGCACGTCCATTCGACGAGTGGCATGGGCAGGGCTCGACCCGTGAGGGTCGGGTCTTGCCCGTGCTTGCATGATAACGGGGCTTCGCACGGGCAAACTTCGCTCGTTCCTCGCGAAGCCTGCCCATGCCACCCCGCCGGGGAGCCGGACGCGTGCTTGGGTCGCTCCGCCACGAGTTCGTCGCGGCGTGTCATAAGGGCCGCCGCCGCGATGGCGATGCCGCCGACGAAGCCAAACGTGAATTCCATCACCTTCCACCAGTCGACCCACGGCGGCAGCGCGACCTCGGGATGCGACCACGACAGCGCCTGGAGCATCTGACCGGCCGAAAATCCCACGCCACCGCCGAGCATGCCGAACAGCCCGAACCGAAACGTCACGCGATCGTTCTTGACGGCCCTGACGTAGGCGAGCAGGATGACCATTCCCGCCCAGATGCCGGCCCAGTGTTCGGTGCGGCCTGGCCGCTCGGGATGCTCGGGGTCGTAGGAGAATCGGATCAGCGGCAGGTCGTCCGGCGAGTCGAGCGGGCGGTTGAGCAGCGCCACCCCGAGCACGAACGCGCCCGTCATCACAGCCATGAGCAGCGCGACCTCCCACCACCGGTAGCGGCGGTGCATCAGGCCAAGCCCGATGCAGGCTGCACCCGTGCCCTGCCACGCCGCCCCCTTGACGGTCGTGCCGAGGATGCCCCACCAGTAGTGCGAACCGCCGGCGATGTTGACGTGGGTCAGGCTGAACATCTGACCGTAGGTCATCTCCCCGCCGAACCAGAACCCGATCGCCCCGAACGCCGCGATCCGAACGAACCCGAGCGCCCCCGACGAGCCGTCCTGCCCGTCGCCGCGCGCGAATCCCAGGATCCCCGCGACGGCCATGCCGATGAACGCGCCCGGAATGGACCCGCCCGGCGCGCTGCCGATCATGCCGTTGATGGCCCACCCCAGGCCCGTCAACAGGCCACAGATCAACACCGTTGGGACAACGGATCGGTCGGCGTCTGAGGATAGGGTCATTTCAATGTGGTTCGCCGAGACCGGTGGGCCTTCGAACACACCTGAACCCGCAATCGTCGCTCACCACGCACGCGTCCGTGAAGCCCGGCTCGTCGCAATAGCGTGCCCAAGTGGTACAGCTCTTGGCCGAGACCGACCACGCGCCGCCCCGGAGCACCTTCTTCTCGCCCGCCGCCGGCCCCCGCGGGTCACGCGACGGCGCCGACGCTGCACGCGTGTACGCGTCCACCCGGTACCAATCGTCGCACCACTCCCGGACGTTCCCCAGCATGTCATACAGCCCGAACGCGTTGGGACGCTTCCGGCCCACCGGGTGTGCGCTCTCGTCGGCATTGTCCTGGAACCAGGCGTAGTCGGCCAAAGCCGCCTCGCCGGCGGCGAACGGGTAGTCCCCCCTGGTTCCAGCCCCGCACGCATATTCCCATTCCGCCTCCGTCGGCAGCCGATAGCCGTCTGCGTTGGGATCGCACTGCCGCGTCTTCAGATCGTAACAGGGCCGGAGTCCCTCCCGCTCAGACAGCGCATTGCAAAATGTGATCGCGTCCAGCCAGCTCACCCGCTCGACCGGATTCCGCTTGCCCTTCTCCCTCGCGGGGTTCTTGCCGGTCACCGTCTCGTAGGCCTGTTGCGTGATCTCATATTTGCTCATGTAGAAGCTGCTGACCGACACCTGGTGAACGGGCCTGGCGTCGATGTCGGCCTCGTCGCCCATGGCGAACGTACCGCCCGGGATCAGCACCAGCTCGACGCCCGTGGGCGACGTGACCTCCCGCCCTGACGCGCCGCCGTCGGCCTGTGGCGGTCGCTCCCGGCATCCACCAAGCCCCACGCCGCCCGCTGCAGCCCCAAGCAGCACGGCAACCACCCGGAATGTCCTATGCTTCATAATGCTCATCCCGCGTTCCCCGGGTCGCGACGCGGCGAGTAGGATCTCCAGGGCTCCCACCAGGTCGGCCTCCGCAGCACGGCTCGGACCTTCGCTACGATCCGTTCGGCGAGCTTGACGCGCTCTGGCGAGCCCACCCCTGCCGCCACTGCTTCTTCCATCACTCTGATCGCGAGTACGCTCATCGCCCGTGCCAGCTCGTCCTGCGCCCCCGCCACCTGTCTACACTTGCGGGACAGGACCAGGAACCTCTCCAGGTTGTCTTCGTGGACCTCGCCGGCCAGACCCTTGATCTGCTCGGTCCACCCTCGTACCTCCTCCAGCGACGTCCGCGGCAT
>CAYOGX010000327.1:0-5829 GCA_964403235.1 uncultured Planctomycetales bacterium
TCTATCAACTGCTGGGCGGCAAGTGCCGCGACCGCGTCGACGTGTACGTCGGGTTCGCCGGACTGGGCGAGGACACCGATGGCGCGGTCGCGTCGGCGGTGCAGCGTGTCAAGGAGGGTTGGCGTTACATCCGGTCCTCGCCGGGGTGCGCCGCAGGGACCGATCGGTTCGAGCCGGTCGAGGCGGTCGAGAACGCGATCCGGGGTTGGCGGGCGGTTCGCGAGGCCGTCGGGCCGACCATCCGCATGTGCCTGGACGCCCACACGCGGCTGAGCCCGATCCACGCAGTGCAGTTGTGTCGCGGTATTGAAGAGCACCGGCCGTTCTTCGTGGAGGACCCGATCCGAAGCGAGGAGCCGTCGGCCCTGCGATCGGTGAGGCAGCAGACGGCGGTTCCGCTAGCCGTCGGCGAGCAATACAGCAGCAAGTGGGCGTTCCGGCAGGTCATCGAGGAGCGGTTATGCGACTACGCCCGGATCGACGTGTGCAACGTCGGGGGTCTGACCGAGGCCCGGAAGGTCGCCGGCTGGTGCGAGGTACACTACATCGACGTGATCCCTCACAACCCGTTAGGCCCGGTGAGCACGGCCGCGTGCGTGCATCTGGATTTCGCGATCAACAATTTCGCCGTGCAGGAGCTGGGTGGCGGGACGGGGATGCTCCCGGAGGTGTTCGGCGAGCAGATGGGGTTGGTCGACAACGCGTTTGGGATGCCGACCGCACCGGGGTTGGGCGTGACGTTCGACGAGGCCGAAGCGCTGCGTCGTCCGATGCAGATGTGGGACGCCCCGCGCCTGTCGCGCGACGACGGGGCGTTTACGAACTGGTAGGTGGGACAGGGGAATCGACCAGAGGATGCGGACAGTGATGCGCGCACGTTTTCGGCGCGTGGCACGGTCAAGCGACCCCGAGGGACGAGGCTGAGCTTGGCCGTGAGGGTGCGCGTGGTCCCCGGAACATGGCCAAGTCTCGGCCTTACCGGGCCGTTCCTTGACCATGCCACCCTGTCGAGTGATCACGGGCGCCCCTGCGGCTTGGCGTGTGTAGGGGTGGCGGGTATGATCCACGCGTTCAAGACGAATCATGTTTCCGGTTGGCGCGGGTTCCGCGCAGCCGCTGCAAGGAATCGAAGCCATGGGCAAGGAGAAGGCGTCGTCGCTGCCGCCGAGCAAGATCCTGATCGCGGATGACAACCTCCAGAACCTGGAGCTGATCGAGGCGTATATGCTGGATCTGCCCGGTGTGGAGACGCTGCGGGCCACCGACGGCGAGCAGACGCTCGAGGTGATTCGCAAGGAACACCCGGACCTGGTGCTGCTCGACGTGATGATGCCGAAGATGTCCGGGTTCGAGGTGTGCAAGCAGATGAAGGCCGACCCGGCCACGGCGGACATCCCGGTGGTGATGGTGACGGCGTTGAACGAGCCGATGGACATCGAGCGGGGACTGGACAGCGGCACGGACGACTACCTGACCAAGCCGATCGATCGTCAGGAGCTGATCGATCGGGTCAAGCGCCTGCTGCACGTCAAGCACCTGAAGGGCCAGTTGGACCGGAGCCTGGCCTACATGGACGAGCTGGAGGACGAACTGACCGCCGGTGGGGAGCCGCAGGAGGAGTAGATCCATGATGTGTCACTCGAGGGCACATGGGCTGTTGGCCGTCGCCGTCGTAGCGGTGGGTCTGTCGACGCCGGCGATCGGCGAGACGGCGTCGGCGACGTCGAAGCCGGCGGATGCGACGCTCGACGAGCGCAAGCGCCTGATCGATCGGCCTGGTGAGATCGTGGCGGAGCTGAGCAACGGCCTGATGGTGATCGCCAAGGAGCATCGGACCGCGCCGGTCGTGTCGGTCCGGATGTACGTCAAGACGGGCAGCCTGTACGAGGACGCGTACCTGGGCGCGGGGCTGAGCCATTTGTTCGAACACCTGCTGCACGGCGGGACGACCAAGACGCGCGGCGAAGCGCAGAGCAAGCGGATCCTCGAAGCGCTCGGCGGCAACAGCAACGCCGCGACGGGCATGTGGTATACGACGTACTACATCAACACCGACCGAGAGAACATGCCCAAGGCGGTCGATCTGTTGGCCGATTGGATCACCAACGCGGCGTTCCCCGATTCGGAGTTCAAACGGGAATGGGGCGTGGTGCAGCGGGAGCTGGAGCGGGACGTCGGCAATCCACAGCGGCAGATGTGGTACCTGACGATGGAGACGATGTTCGACCAGCACCCGGCCCGTTTTCCGATCATCGGCCACCAGCCGATCGTTCAGAAGCTGACGAAGGACGAGATCCTGGCGTATTGGCGGGAGCGATACGTGCCCGACAACGTGGTGGTGGCGATCGCGGGGGACGTCGACGCCGAGGAAATGGTGCGAAGCGTCCGAAGGGCGTTTGCGCATTTCGCGCGTCGACCGGTGCCCGAGGTCCTGCTGCCGGAACAGCCGGCGCTGGTGACGCCGCGGACGGTGATCAAGCGGATGAAGATGAGCCAGAGCACCGCGCTGATGCAGATGTGCTGGCCGAGCATCCGGCTGACGCATCCGGATCTGTACGCCCTCGACGTGCTGAGTTACGTGCTGACGGAAGGCCGGAGCTCGCGGCTGGTTCAGTCCGTCGTCCGCGAGAAGCAGCTCGCCTACGCGGTGCAGAGCTTCAGTTGGACGCCGCACTGGGGTCGGGGCATTTTCGCGATCATGGTGGTATCGGCCCCAGACAAACGGGTGGCGTGCAAGCAGGCGGTGCTGGACGAGATCACGAAGGTCCGCACCGAGCTGATCTCGGCGTCCGAGCTGGCCAAGGCGAAGCGCCAAAAGGCGGCGGAGCACGTGTTCGGTCAGCAGACGGCCGAGTCGGTCGCCGGCACGATGGTGTCGGATTTCATCAGCACGGGCGATCCGCATTTCAGCGACGCGTACGTGGCCAACATCCAGAAGGTCACGGTCGAGCAGGTCCGAGAGATGGCCCGCAAGTACCTCAGCCCTGAGGTGTTCGGGACGATCGCGGTGCTGCCCGAGGGCGCCAAGGATCAAGCGGCCGCCAAGCCCGCCGAGCGGCCCGGACCGATCAAGAAGATCACGCTCGACAACGGGCTGCGCGTGCTGCTGCGTCGGGACCCGTCGGTGCCGATCGTGACGATGCAGGCGTTCTTCGCGAGTGGGCTGCTGTCCGAGTCGGGTGAGGACAACGGGATCAGCAACCTGGTGGCCCAACTGGCGATCCGCGGCACGAAGACACGAACGGCCGAGCAGATCGCCGCGTTCTTCGATGCGCGCGGCGGGTCGATCGGCGGCCACAGCGGGAACAACACGGTCTATGTCACGGCCGAGGTCCTGGCCGAGGATCTGGCCGAGGCGCTGCCGTGGTTCGCGGACGTGGTGATGAACCCGTCGTTCCCGCAGGCCGAATTGGACCGGTTGAGGCCGCGCGTGCTGAACGCCATCGACCAGATCGACGATCAGTGGCGGAGCGAGCTCCGCAAGTTCTTCCACAAGCGGTTTTTCGACAAGAGCCCTTACCGGTTCATGCCAATCGGGCAGACCGAGTCAGTCAAGGCCCTGACGACCGACGCGCTCCAGGCGCACCATGCCAAGTGGTTCAAGGGCGGCAACGGCGTGTTGGCGGTTTTCGGCGACGTCGACCTGGCCAAGACCGAGGCGTTGGTCCGGGCCGAGTTCGGCAAGCTGCCAGCGGGCAAGGCGGGCGAGCTGAATCTCGTCGCCGAATCGCCCATCGTCGGCGACACGCTGTACGTCAAGCGGTCGAAGCAGCCGACGGTGGCGGGAATCATGATGGGCTATCGCGGGATCCGCTACACGGACGCGGCCAACCGGTATGCGATGGACGTGCTCGACTGCATCATGTCCGGTGCCTACCTGCCGAGCGGTTGGCTGCACCGGGAACTCCGCGAGGGGACGCGCGACCTGGTGTACGAGGTACACGCGATGAACTTCGTCGGGCTGGCGCCGGGCTACTACGGCATGTACGCGGGCTGCCAGCCCGAACGGGTCGGCGAGGTCTACCGGATCTTCCGCGAGCAGTGTGAGAAGGCGGCGGCGGGAGGGATCACGGCTGAGGAGTTGGCGCGGGCCAAAGGGATTATCGTCACCACCGAGCGGCTCCAGAACCGGACGATCGGCCAGGTGGCGATGCGCGCGGCGCTGGACGAGCTGTATGGGTTGGGCTATGACGCGTACGACAAGCTCGCCGATCGGATCAACGCGGTGACGCTCGAGGAGGTCAAGCGGGTGGCCAAGCAGTTTATCACGCACCCGATCATCACGGTGGTGACGCCCAAGCCGGAAAAGGTCGAGATCGGGATCAAGCCGGCCGCGGTCGATTGAGACCCGTCCGCAGTGAGGAGATCGATATGCCCGACGAGGGACCGAACTACTTCGACGAGCCGATAACGCGATTCCTGGACGACGCGGCCGCGGCCCTGCCGACGCCCGGCGGGGGCAGCGTGTCGTCGCTGGCCGCCGCGCTGGGCACGACGATGGCGCAGATGTCGGCGGGGTTCACGCTGAAGCCCAAGCGATACGAGCAGTTTCACGAGGCCGTCAAGCCGATCGCGGCCAAGCTGGCCCGGGCGCAGGAGATGTTCCGCCGGCTGGTGGACGAGGACATCGCCGCGTACGGGCTGTACAGCGAGGCGAGCAAGCTGCCCAAGGACGATCCGACCAAGGCCGAGCGGAGCCGGTTGGCGCTGACGACGGCCATCGCCGTGCCCGAGGAGATCATCGCGACAGCCGTGGCGGTGCTCGAGGAGGTCGAGCGCCTGGTGCCGGTGTGCAATCCGTACCTGCTGAGCGACGCAGGTGTGGCAGCGATCCTATGTGAGGCAGCCGCGCGGGCGGCGTCGTTGAACGTCCGCATCAACCTGTCGCAGCTCGAGGACAAGAACGCCGCCCAGCAGATGCGCGAACAGGTCGACGAAACGCTGCAACGCGCCGCCGAGATCCGAAGCCGCATCGACGCGGCCCTGGCCAAGCGGTTCTGATCGAAGGGGACCCACCTCCATAAGAAGTGTACGTGTTCAGCGTCTTTGCCGGGTGGCATGGGCAGGCTTCGCGAGGAACGAGCGAAGTTTGCCCCTGCGAACGCCCGTTATCGGGCAAGCATGACAACGACGAATGACGTTGCGATCACTGAACTGACGCAGCACGCCGACCAGACGGTGCGCATCCGCGGGTGGCTGCACCGATCGCGGTCGAGCGGGAAGGTGGCGTTCGTCGTCGTCCGCGACGGGACGGGCGTCTGCCAGTGCGTCCTGGAGAAGACGGACCGGACGGCCGAGCTGTTCGATCGGTTGCGGCGTCTGCCGCAGGAATCGTCGTTGACGGCGACCGGGACGGTGCGGCTGGACGAACGGGCGCCGGGCGGGGTCGAGCTGGTCGTCGCCGAGGCCGAGGTCATCCATGAGGCCGAGCCGTACCCGATCACGCCCAAGGCGCACGGCGTCGATTTCCTGATGCGTCACCGTCACCTGTGGCTGCGGTCGAAGCGGCAGCACGTGATCCTGCGGGTCCGGCACACGCTGATCGACGAGATGCGGTCGTTTCTGAACCGCAACGGGTTCACGCTGATCGACACGCCCATCTTCGCACCGGCGATCGGCGAGGCGGCCAGCACGCTGTTCGAGGTGGACTACTTCGGCGATCCGGTCTATCTGGCCCAAACGGGGCAGTTGTATCTCGAGGCGGCGGCCATGTCGTTCGGCAAGGTCTATTGTTTCGGGCCCACGTTTCGGGCCGAGAAGAGCAAGACCCGTCGACACCTGACCGAGTTCTGGATGCTCGAGCCGGAGATCGCCTACGCCGACCTCGAG
>CAYOGX010000328.1:0-5827 GCA_964403235.1 uncultured Planctomycetales bacterium
GCGGTGGTGTTCGGCGGCACGGACCGCGAGCGACTCCAGTTCAATGAGGACACGTTGTGGACCGGCAAGCCGTGCGACTATCTGAATCGCGAGGCGCTCAAGCATCTGCCGACCGTCCGCAAGCTCCTGTCTGAGGGCAAGCAGCGCGAGCCGGAGACGCTGGCGATGAAGCACATGATGAGCGTGCCGCTCCGCCAGAAGGCGTACCAGCCAATGGGCGACCTGCGCCTGGCGTTTCCGGGACACGACCAGGTCGCCGACTACGTTCGCGAGCTGGACATCGACGCCGGTGTGGCGAGGGTGCGCTATCGAGTCGGGGACGCGGTTCTCGAGCGCGAGGTCTTCGCCAGCGCGGCAGATCAGGTGATCGTCGTCCGTATCACGGCCGATCGGGCCGGTGAGGTGACCTTCACCGCGACGATGGACAGCCCGCATCAAGACGCACAGACGCGGAGCGTCGGCCGCGACCAGCTCGCCCTCGCCGGCAAGGTGCGGGACGGTGTGCTGACGTTCGAAGCGCGCCTCCGGGCAAGCGTCGAGGGCGGCGAGGTGGCGGTCACCGACGACGGCGTGGCCATCAAGCACGCCAACGCGGCGACGTTGGTGCTGGCGGCCGCGACGAGCTACAAGGATTTCACGGACGTCACTGCCGATCCGGCCGCGCGGTGCGACAAGACCATGAAGGCGATCGGTGCCAAGCGGTATGACGCGCTGCGCGCGGCACACGTGGCGGACCACCGCCGGTTGTTTCGCCGGATGCACATCGATCTGGGCAAGACCGACGCGGCCAAGCAACCGACCGATCGGCGGATCAAGACGTTCGCCAGGCAGCGCGATCCGGACCTGGTGGCGTTGTACTTTCAGTACGGCCGGTACCTGCTGATGGCCAGCAGTCGGCCGGGGAGCCAACCGGCGAATCTGCAAGGCATCTGGAACGAGAACCTCAAGCCGCCCTGGGACAGCAAGTGGACGACGAACATCAACACGGAGATGAATTACTGGCCGGCCGAGACCTGCAACCTGTCGGAGTGTCACGAGCCGCTGTTCGACCTGATCGACGATCTGGTCGTCTCCGGTCGAAAGACGGCGAAGGTCCACTACGGGTGCCGCGGGTGGGTGCTGCACCACAACACGGATCTCTGGCGGGGCACGGCCCCAATCAACGCGTCCAACCACGGCATCTGGGTGACGGGCGGGGCGTGGCTATGCGAGGATCTGTGGCAGCGGTACCAGTTCAGCGGTGACAGGGCGTTTCTCGCCAAGCGGGCGTATCCGGTGATCAAGGCGGCCGCGCTGTTCTTCGTGGATTTCCTCGTCGAGGACGCCAAGACCGGCTGGTTGATCAGCACGCCCTCCAATTCGCCGGAGAACGGCGGGCTCGTCGCCGGGCCGACGATGGACCATCAGATCATCCGTTCGCTGTTCGCCCACTGCAGCGAGGCCGGCCGAATCCTCGGCGTCGACGCCGACCTGCGCCGCAGGCTGTCCGAGATCCGCCGACGCATCGCACCGAACCAGATCGGCAGACACGGGCAACTCCAGGAGTGGCTGGAGGACAAGGACAATCCCAGGAACACCCACCGGCACGTATCACACCTGTGGGGGCTGCACCCGGGCTGCGAGATCGCCCCGCGCGCGACGCCGAAGCTCGCCGAGGCGTGCAAGGTGACGCTGAGGCATCGAGGCGACGGGGGGACGGGCTGGTCGATGGCGTGGAAGGTCAACTTCTGGGCCCGCCTGCACGACGGCGAGCATGCCTACAAGATGCTGACCCAGCTGATCAGTCGCAGCACGCTGCCCAACCTATTCGACACGCACCCGCCGTTCCAGATCGACGGCAACTTCGGCGGCACGGCCGGGATCGCCGAGATGCTCGTGCAGAGCCACGCGGGCGAGATCCACCTGCTGCCGGCCCTGCCGAAGGCCTGGCCCACGGGACACGTCAGGGGACTGCGCGCCCGCGGTGGATTCGAGCTCGACATCGCCTGGCGGGACGGCACGCTGACGGCCGCCACGATTCGGTCGCGGTTGGGGCGAGCGTGTCGGGTCCGTGCCGAGGGGGCGCTGAAGGTCGAGTGTGCCGGTCGGGCCGTCAAAGCGGATCAGCCCGAGCCCGCGGTGGCGGCGTTTGGCACGAAGGCGGGATCCAGCTACGTCGTCACGCCATCGCGGTAGTGCGCGGGGTGGGCTGTCGGTGCGCGCTTCACCTGGTTCTTGCATTTGAGATCACGGCCAAGATGGGTGTACCACGTGGGGGCAGCTACCGCGGTGGGGCCGGTCTCGACCTTGGGGGGCTGGGAAATGGGAACCACTGGATGGCCAGGAGGATGGCGGCCGGTCCGATCAGGTGGGTGAGCAGGCGGGGGAACACGGCGTCGGCCTGGCCCAGGGGGGTCATGGGCGGACCGATGACGAGCGTCACCGAGGTGTAGATCGCCATGTTCAGCAGCACGACGGCCAGGATGACGGCGGATTCGGCCTTGACCAGGCGTCGTGGATGGAGCAGGACCGCGGCGGCCAACACGAGCCAGAACCCGCCGTAGTCGTCGGTTGGGCCGAGCTTCTTGAAGATCAGGGCGATCACCTCGGTGATCTCGCCGGGCGGCGCGGTTTCGTGGAGGTGCAGCAGATCGTGGAGGTAGCCGGTACTGGTGAATGAGGCGTCGGGGACGGTGCGGCGGAAGGCCAGCCAGGGCACGCTCACCGCGAGCCCCGAGGCCAGCACGAGCGCAGCCAGGGCCGCGGCGCGGGGGCTGCGGGTCCGCACGAGATAAGCGGTCAGGAAGACGAGGCCGGCGACGGCGGCATTGGCGTCGCCCTCGGCCTTGGCGAAGATGGCTCCGGCCATCATGGCCGCCATCAACACGAGTTTGGACCGGTCCGGTGAGCGCAACATCCAGACGCCGGCGCCGATCAGGACGACATGATAGGCACCCAGCGGGACGTCGGCGCAGGCGGTGGAGGCCCCGTAGGCGAATCGGGGGGCGAGGGCGACGGCGGCCGCGGCCACCAGACCCGCCCAAGGACCCGCCAGGATCCGCGCAAAGGCGTACACGGCGCCCACGAGGGCTGCGGTGAAGAGGGGAAACAGCGGCATGATGGCCCAATCGTCCGGCTGGCCGACCCACGTCCAGATGTGGACCTCCATGAACGGAACCAGGAGCGGATAGTGTCGGTGGGAGAAGCTCAACCGCATCGCCTTGAAGTACTCGACCGTGGTGATCGGCTGGTCGAAGAGCAGTTTGGCCTTGAGCGCATAGATGGCCCGGCCGTCCCAATCCTGCATGGGGGTGCTGCACGCCTCGCCGGCGACGGCGACCAAACCCCATACGATAATCAGGACCAGGGCTGCCTTGGCCAGCCCGGCGAGCAACTCGACCACCCCGTCGGGCCTGCGGGCAAGTCGCAGCGACGGCAGGCGGGGCCAGCGGGGCCGGTCGATCGCCACCGCAGCCGCGATCACCCCGATCGCCACGATCAGCGGACCGGCGATCGAAGGTCGAAGACCGCCCAACGAGAGCAGGAACAGGCACAACGAGGTCACGTAGGTCCCGAGCAGCCAGGCACAGCTCCATCGTCCGACCCAGCCGAGCGCCGAGCGGTCCACACGGAGCAACCGCAACACACCCCACCCGATGGCATAGGACAGGCCCAGCGCGACGACGACGGCCATGGCCCATAGCGGTCGGCTCATGGCATGACCCCCTCCGCCCTGGCCAGTCGGATCAGGTGGATCTGCCGACCGAGAAGCACCGCCACGAGGTCCACCCGTTCGCGTTCCAGGAATTCACGGGTGCTGTCATCCACCTTGAGCGGCTTGCCCCGCGCCGTTGCGACGAGGTGAGTGGGCAGGGTCCGGGGCTCGGCCCGCGGGTCGAAAATGACCAGTGTCCCGTCGCGAACGGTCATGCGGAGCGACGCGAGGGCCAGGTCCTTCTCCCCGTAGACGGGCATGTCGCGTGGCCCGAGCAGGACGCGGACGGGCGCGAGGTAGTAGGACAGGAAGAAAAACTCTCGACGATTGGCGATCCCCAACAGGAGAACAGTTCGAACGCCGTGTTCCCTCGCAATGCTCCGTGCCACGCTGCCGTGCCACCCGCTGGCGGCGTGTCGGACAGCCTGCGGCTCGGCGGTGCGAAGCTGGTTGAGCTTCTGAACCAGCTCGCCCGTGAGGGTTCCGAACTGTCCCGCGGCCCATACCCCGTGGGCCAGCAGGGCCACAGCGAGCAGAAGGCCACGCCAGTTGGAGCGCAGCGTCGAGCGAAGGTCAGCGATCATTCGATACCGTCCTGTCCGAGGCGTGATCGTATAGGCCGGACGGGTCGGCAACAAGGGTCCTTCTTGCCCGTTGGCCGCGCCCACACCGGCGCGGGTCCTGCTCCCAGCAGATTGCAACCGGCCGGGACCGGTCTATAATCAAGCTTATAACTGCCGTTGGGGAGGCGAGTTCGGCACGCTGATGTTGCGCAAGTTCCTGGTTTCGCTGGTACTGATGGCCCTGGTCGTGGCCGGTGGGTTGGGCGTGGCCGCGTACCTGATCCGCACGAAGCCGCCGCCGGTCCGCAAGGCCAACCCGATCAGGCCCCTACGGGTGGCGGTTCACCGGGTTATCCCGAAGACGGTGCAGGAAACGGTGGTGGGGTACGGGACGGCTCGTCCCGACGAGGCGGCCACGATCAGCGCGCAGGTCTCCGGCAAGATCGTCGAGGTGGCCCGGGGTCTGGAGGACGGCTCGAGCATCACGCAGGGCCAGCTCCTGATCCATATCGAGGAGGACGACTACCGGCATCAGCTCGAACGGGCCCGCAACCTGATCAAGGCCGACCAGGCCACCCTCGAGCAGATCAAGCTGGAAGGGGACAACCTCCGCCGGCTGGTCAGCAGCGCCGAGCAGGAGGTCCGCATCGCGCAGGACGAGTACACGCGGGTCAGCCGGCTGTTCGAGAAGAACGTGGCGGCCAAGCGGGAGTTCGATTTGATTCGTGCGTCGGTGCTGCGGGTGACGCGCGAGCAAGACACCCTGCGGACCCAACTGGCGGTGCTGGGTCCGCGGACCGAACAGACGCTGGCCTCGATGGCCGCCCACAAGGCGGAGGTCGAGCTGGCCCAACTGAGCCTGGACCGCTGCCGGATCACCGCGCCCTTCGACGGGCGCGTGAAGCGACGGCTGGTCGAGATCGGCGAGACGATCGGGCCGGGCCGGCCGGTGATGACGGTCCTTAAGCTCGATCGCATCGAGGTGCCGATCGAGCTGCCGGCCAGCGGTGCGGGCAAGGTCGAGATCGGCAGCGGCTGTGCGCTGTCGGTCGAGAGCATGCCGGCGGTGCGATGGCCGGGGCGCGTGGAGCGGCTGGGTCCGGCCGCCGACGAGCGAAGCCGAACGTTCACCGCCTACGTGGTGGTGGACAACGCCAAGCAGCGCGCGCCGCTGTTGCCCGGGCTGTTCGTTCGGGCGGAGGTAGCCGGCCCCGTGCACACCGACGTATTGGTCGTGCCGAGGGGGGCCATTCGTGACGGGGTCGTGTTCGTGGCCGTCGACGGCGTCGCTCGTAGGAGGCCCGTGACGCTGGCGGCCACGTTGAAGGACACGGCCGTCGTCTCGAATGGGATCCGGGCGGACGACACGGTGATCGTGACGAACCTGGCGGGCCTTCGCGATGAGATGCAGGTCGAGATCGAAGAGCAAGGTCGCGAGCTGGCCAACAGTCGCGGCGAGGCGGGAACGGCGAGTCGCCCCGGCGCCGGCGTGCAGTAGCGTCAGCACCCATTCGCACGGGGGGTCGGTGGATCGCGCGCGATGAAGTCGTTGCTCAAGTTTAGCGTCGGC
>CAYOGX010000329.1:0-5827 GCA_964403235.1 uncultured Planctomycetales bacterium
GCGGCGAGCCGGTCGTGCTGTCGCTGGGACCGGGCGTGCGACCTGGCACCGCTTGGCAACGGCGGCGCGAGCTGGGGCGATGGCGGGCATGGTCGCGATGTACCCACGATTCGATCGCTCGCCCGACGTGGCTCGGCCGGCAGATCCGGCTCTCAACCATCGGCACCGACCATCGGCGGTTCTTGATCTTGCATCTGCCAGGCGTTTTTTTGATCGGCGCGATCGCGGTGCCGTTGTGCTACTTCGCCGCCGAGCATCGCGATCCGTTCACCGAGCCCGCCCTTCTCTGGCAGGTCTGTCCGTTCGCGGGGTACTTCGCGGTTGTGCTGACCATCGCACTTGTGCTCGTGACGGCCTGGGGCACGGCGCTGACCTGGCGCGGCACGAGTGGCAGGGCCCTGCTGGTCGGCACGATGCAGATCGTCTCGTACCTGAGCGCCTTGCTGGTGTCGGGGGTCTTGTTCGCCGCCATGACGGCCATGTTGATTTTCGCCCTGCACGATGTCTTCGAGGAGTTGGGTAAGGCTAGCCGGATTGACTCCGTGGTCCTTGCGTTCTTGGCCTGGCTGGCGCTGAACCTGATCTGGATAGCGGGGTACATGTTCCTGGCCGGCCGCGGCGCCGCCGGCGCCCGATTCGCCAATCGCTGATGGCGGGTCCGGAGCGCGGTCAGGCGACCGGAGGGCGGGGCTACTGGGTGTATCCGAGCTGCCGGAGCCGTTCCGCCTGCTCCGCGGTGAGCGTCTTGACGATCGTCTTGGGCGCTTGCTGCCTTCGCTTGACGAACTTATCGCGGGTCTTGAAAGGCATATGGTACACGGTCAGCGTGAACGGAAGCTTGTAGTCGCGGACCTGAGCCATCACCGAATCGAATTCGTCGGCCAGTGTTCGGTGCAGGGGGTCCTGCGCGTCGAAGGGGATGGGCTTACGTTCCAGCGGGTCGGCGGCTACGTGGAAGACCGCCTGGTCTTGCAGTTGGCCCGTGTTCGGGTCCAGTTGTCGGACCAGCTTGTGCGTGTCGCTGCGGACCGCGTAGACGTCGGGGACCGTGATGGTGATCGTCGCCAGGTCGGGGAACTCCAGCAGGAGCATACGCCCGGGCTGTTCCGTGCCACCGATTAGCGGCAGCAGATTGCGTCCGTCGAATTCCACATCGGGCGACAGGCCGAGGTAGGCCAGGAGGGTCTGGGGCAGGTCCATCGCCGAGCAGAGGCTTTGGACGCGTTTGGGTCTGGCGGCGTAGTGCTTCACCGCCGAGCCGGGCAGGCGGATCGCCAGCGGGACACGCACCGTCTCCTCCCACAGATGCATGTGATGCTCGAAGAAGACCCCGTGCTCCCCGAACGACTCGCCGTGATCGGCCGTGAAGACCACCAGGGCTTCGTCCCACAGCCCCTTGCGCTTCAGCTCGTCGATCAGGATGCCCATCGCCTCGTCGGTGTAGCGGATCTCCGCGTCGTATCGGTCCACGTAGTCGAAGAAGTTGTACTGCCCTTCCAGACGCTGATAGCTGGGGATCTGTTGGTGGTTCAGGATACGGATCTTGTTCGTGCGATACAGCTTGCGATACTTGGCGGGGGGATCATAGGGGCCGTGCGGGTCGATGAAATTGGTGAACAGGAAGAACGGTTGTGGGGGATCGGATGCCAGCCATTCCAGAATGGCCTTGACCGTGTTGCCGGCCTTTCGTTCGTAGTTGAGGCGCGTCCGCTCGCGATCTTCGACGCGGTCGTCGTAAACGTCGAACCCCTGATTGAACCCGCTCAGCTTGCCCACCAAGACGAAGTTGCTGACAAACGCTGCGGTGTGATACCCCGCAGACCCGAGGATCTCCTGCAACGTCACGTTATCCCCGTGCAAGACCATCCCGTTGGTCCGCGTGCCGTGGTGGAACGGATACCGCCCGGTCAGCATCGACGCGTAGCTCGGACGGGTCGACCCTCGCGGGACCACGCAGTTGTCGAACACGACGGCGGTCTCGGCGAACGCCCCGACCGCGGGCATCGTGTCCCGCGCGTAGCCGTACAGCCCCATGTGATCGGCCCGCAGCGTGTCCACGGTGAGAACGATGATGTTGGGCCGACGGTTCGGCGAGGCCGGCGTGGTCCCCGCCCCCGGCCCGTTACCCCGCTGGCAACAAGGCAACACCAGTGCCAGGAGAATGGCGGGTATGATGCTAGCAGTGCGAAGTACTGACACGAAACACCTTTCGTCGAGCCAAGGTCGTCGGCTCGCTCTTGTTGCCAGTGTCGTCTTGGGGCGATCAGGGCGTTACGCGTAACCTCTCATAACACACATCGGTACTTGGGCCTACGGACATTATAGCCGTATCGTACGACCCATCAGCAGAAGATGAAGATGCTGGAACTGGATCTGCTCAGGTGCCGAGCCGCAGACCACCCCGGCAGCCATGCCTTCACCGCCAAGTTCCTGGACGCCCGTTTGTCTGTCGCTTCTTACGGCTTGAGCTGCACCTTGACCGAATCGTCGCCGGTGAGCATCATCTCGAGGGCCTGCTCGAACTTCTCGAACGGTAGCGTGTGCGTGACGATGGGGGCCGGATTGATCTTGCCGGTTTGCATCAGGTCGATGGCGATGGGATAACAGTAGGGGCCCAAGTGACTGCCGTAGATGTCGAGCTCCTTGGTGTCGCCGATGATGGTCCAGTCGACGGTGACGGGCTCGCCCATGACGCTGAACTCGACGAACCGGCCGAGCCGGCGGATCATGTGCAGGCCCTGCTCGACGCTGGCGGGGTGGCCGGCGGCCTCGATGTAGACGTCGCAGCCGTAGCCGTCGGTCATACCGCGGACGGCCTCGACGACGTCGATCTCTGCCGGGTTCAGGGCCGTGTCCGCGCCCATCCTCATGGCCGCTTGCAGACGATGGGGCTTCGGGTCGAGGGCGACCAGCTTGGCGGGGTTGTACAGCTTGGCGGCGCCGACCATGCCGAGGCCGAGCGTCCCGCAGCCGCTGACCACGACGACGTCGCCCAGCTCGATCTTGCCGCGCTGCACCGCGTGGAGGCTGCACGCGAGCGGCTCGATGACGGCGCCGAACTCGGGCGGCAGATCGGCGGGCACCTTGTGGACGATGGCGCGGTCGGGGAAGGTCATGTAGCCGGCCATGCCGCCCGGCAGGTAGTTTTTGAAGCCGTAGATGTCGTGCACCTGGCACATCCAATACTGGCCTCGCTTGCAGAACCGGCACCGCCAGCACGGAACGATCTGCTCGCTGACGGCGAGGTCGCCGATGGCCAGGCCCGTCTTCTCGGCGGCGCCTTCGCCCAAGGCGACGACACGGCCGACGAACTCGTGGCCGGCGATGAAGGGCGTCTCGGCGTAGCCGGTGCGGTGCTCGTCGCCCCAGAACAGCGGCGCGCCGTGCCAGCACTTCAGGTCGGACGCGCACACGCCGGCGCGGAGGATCTCGACGAGCACCTCGCCCGCACCCGGCGGAGCGACGGCGCGTTCCTCCAGCCGGTAGTCCTGCGGGCCGTGACAGACGATCGCGGGCATGGTCTTGGGTAGGGCGGTGGCGGTGGTCATCGGTATCCCTCGTCGAAACGGCGAAACATCAAAACGTCGAAACGTCGAAACAGCCAGACGTCTGGACGCCGGGAGGCCATCGCGACGTCGGCAGAGTAGCTTACCCCATCGGGATTGTACCGGCCAACGGCTTGCCTGCGGGGCTCGGTGGGCGTTAGATGTGCGTCTGGATGCCATGGCGTCCCTGTGTGTCGTCTGGGTGAACCATTGGACTGAGCGTGGGGAGCGATCCATTGGGCAAGGCGAGAACGAGGAAAAGGGCGAGGGGATCCCGACCGAGCGTTCCTGAACCCGTTCGGCGACGGTTGAAAGCCGTGCGCGAGTTGTTGGGCAAGAAGCGAGTGGACGGGTTCTTGATCACGTCGCGGACGGACCAGGTGTACCTGACGGGCTTCAACGGCGAGGACGGCATGGCCCTGGTCACGCCGCGGCAGGTGTATCTGCTGAGCGACTTCCGGTTCGAGGAGGTGGCGCGGCAGGAGGTGCCGTGGGCGCGGTTCGTGAAGCGCAGGAAGAGCCACGCCGCCGAGCTTGCCAAGCTGGCGCGGCGGGGCGGGATGGAGCGGATCGGGATCGTGCCGGGCCAGATCACCGTGGCTGCTGCGGCGGAGCTTCGTAAGGCCCTGCGGCCCGTCGGGACGCGGTTGGTGCAGGTGCCCAATGTGTCGACGGAGCTCCGAATCAAGAAGGATCCGGGCGAGGTCGAACGGATTCGCCAGGCCGTTCGGATCGCGGAGGAGGCGTTCCGCGCGTTACGCCGGTCAATCCGAATCGGCCAGACCGAGCAGGAGCTGGCCAGCCGATTGAACTATGAGATGGGCCGCCGCGGCGCGAGCGGGCCGAGCTTCCCGATCGTGGTGGCCGAGGGCCCCAACAGCGCCCTGCCGCACGCCGAGCCGGGCAAACGCGTGGTCAAGCGCGGCAGTGCCGTCCTGTTCGACTGGGGGGCGCGGTATGAGGGATACCGCAGCGACTTGACCCGTGTGCTGTTCATCGGTAAAATCGCAACGCGATTCAGGCGTTTGTACGCCATCGTGTCCGAATCGCAGCAGCGGGCGATTCGCGCGGTTCGGGCCGGCCGGGTGATCCGCGAGGTGGATCGTGCCGCGCGATCGTATATAGCCAAGTGCGGCTACGGCAAGCAGTTCGGTCACGCCGTGGGTCACGGCCTGGGCCTCGATATTCATGAGTCGCCGGGCCTGAACGCCCGTAATTCCGCCCCGCTCGAGTCCGGCATGGTCGTCACGATTGAGCCGGGGATCTACGTGCCAGGGCTGGGCGGCGTGCGGATCGAGGACGACCTGCTGGTGACCGACCAGGGCTGTGAGGTCTTGACCACGCTGGGCAAGGACCTGGACTGGGCCGTGGTTGATCTGTAGGGACTCGGCCGGGGGATGCTGGCAGGGCCAGTTTCGTTTGGCCGGTATCTAGGCCCGATGGGGTGGGTTGCAGCCGGCCCGACCGGGCATGATGACGTGCCGTTGGAAGAGGTCTACTGGCATGGACATCGAAGTGGTCCGCGACTTGATCCAACTGATGGTCGACAACGACCTGGCCGAGCTCGAGGTGCAGGACGGCGAGACCCGCGTGGCTCTGAAGCGCCAGGGTGATCGGGATCAGCCGGTGGCGATCGTGGGGGCCCCGGCCGACGGCGCGGTCGCGCCCGGGCCCGTGGCCAAGTCGCCCGAGTCGGCGCCGGCGGTGCCTAAAGCGTTGTCGAGCGAAGAGGACGAAGGACTGGTCATGATCAGGTCACCGATGGTCGGGACCTTCTACGCGTCTCCCGACCCCGAGTCGCCCCCCTACATCCAGGTCGGCAGCGAGCTCAAGCCCGATACGCCGGTGTGCGTCATCGAGGCCATGAAGGTCTACAACGAGATCAAGGCCGAGACGTCCGGTGTTATCGAACGGGTCCTGGTGCGAAACGAAGAGCCGGTCGAGTTCGGTCAGCCGCTGTTCGCGGTCAGGCCTGTGCCCGGTGAGTAGGAGTCGGGGGTCGTCTGGCATGCTGAGTCGGATCCTGGTGGCAAATCGTGGCGAGATCGCCCTCCGGATCATCCGGGCGTGTCGCGAGCTGGGCATCCAGACGGTGGCGGTGTTTTCCGAAGCGGATCGCGACGCGCCCTACCTGCAACTGGCCGATCGCGCCGTGTGCATCGGACCGCCCGCCTCGGCCGACAGCTACCTCAAGGCCGACCGCGTCATCGCGGCGGCCGAAATCGCCAACGTCGACGCCATCCATCCCGGGTACGGGTTCCTGTCGGAGAACCCGACATTCG
>CAYOGX010000330.1:0-5823 GCA_964403235.1 uncultured Planctomycetales bacterium
AGGCCATTCGTGTTTTTCGCAGGGACATCATGCCGATCATCAGGGCGAACTGCGCGACGCTGAGTTGCCACGGCGCGGGCGGCACGTCAAAGATCCGGCTGCAGACAAAGCGGACACCGGACGCGTTGTATACGAACTTCTACACGCTGGATCGTTTCGAGAAGGGCGTCGCGGGTCGCGACGTGGTCCGGATGTTCGATCGGGGGTATCCGGACGATGGGTTCTTCACGAATTACCTGCTGCCGAGTGATCTGGCCGACCCCGCGCTTGCGCATCCGGGCCAAATCGAGCCGGTGGTCAGGGACAAGGAGGATCGCCGGTACGAGCAGGTGGTGGTGTGGCTCAAGGAGGTCTTGCGTCGTCCGCGACAGGACCCCGGCATTGACGAGTCGGCGGCCAAGGGCAAGGGCGATTCCAAGGCCGGTCCAGGGACCCGTCCGGTCCGCGCGAAGAAGAAGAGACGGCCTGAAGCAGAGTGAGCACCTCGGGCAGAGCAAGGAGGTGTCGCGCCCCGGTCGCCCGAACGCCGGGCGGGAAGGTGCGGGGGCCTATTCAGAACGTCGGTCAGGCCAGGGAGGGCGCCGAACGTTGATCTCCTTCTCCGGCGAGCTATGGGTTTTGTTGGCGGGCGTGCTGCTCGCAGGGGTCCGCCTGGCCCTGACGGGTCGGCGGCGACGGTGGCGGGCGCTGGTTGCCCGGTCCCGGGAGCTCGGGTGGGGGACCGAACGCCGCGACCAGGAGGGCCTGCCCGCCCGCTACGGACAACTGGAGCTGATGCGGCACGGCTACAACCGCCGTGTCCGTGACGTGATTATGTCGCACGGGCCGCGTCCCGCCCGGGCGTTCTGTTATCATTACGAGATCGGCTTCGGCAAGCGCCACGAGTCGCGGGACCTGACCGTTGCCGTGGTCGAGACGGAGGCGGATTGGCCCGGCGTGTGGGTGGGTCCGGCGCGGGGCATCGAGGCGACCGGAACGTTCGGACGCTACCGTCCGGTCGCGCCGGCCCAATCCGGCAAGGACCAGACGCCGGGTGACTCGTGCGGCGCGAGGGTCTACGGCGAGTCGGTCCGGTGTGTCGGGTGCGATCCGGGGTCGGAGATTCTGGGGATGCCCGGAGCCGTCGAAGGGGCCGCCGCCCGCACGTGCGAGGTCCGTGGGTCCTGCGTGGCCGTCTACGAAGACCGGATCGGCAGCGCCGCGTCGCAGATCGAGCTGTTGGCCCGGGCGGAGGCACTGGCCGATCGGCTCGAACGCATCCGCGCGATCGAGGCCGAGAATGCGATGCCGTCCAAGCGGAGCGACCGAACGGATTCGGCCGCGGCGCCGGGCGGATCGAGGGTCGAGTGAATTCAGCGTTGATAGGAGCCTGCCCGTGAAATCCACGATCATGACGGTGATGATCGCCGTGGCGGTGGTGGCGGTCGTTGTGGTCATCCTGGGCTTGCCGTGGGCGATGCAGTCCGAGCAGGTCCGTGCAAATGCCGAGGCTGATCTGCATACGACCAAGGCGCTTCGGGCGCTGGCGAATTATCAGGCGAACGTGGCCCAGATCGCGGTGCTTCGAGCGCAGCTCGACAGGCGGCTCGGGCAGGGCGCGGTGCCGGCGTCCGGACCGGCACGGGGCACCGATACGCAAGCGGCGGTTCGTGGCGCGCTGAAGGACTTCCAGGACCTCAGCCAGGAGCTGCGAAATCGTGCCCGCTCGGGGCACGTGGCCAAACTGGAGGAGCGGCTCCGCCAACTCGTGCCGGATGCGACGGACATCCCCGAGATGCCGAAGCTGGACTTCGGTCAGAGCGAGGCGTCGATCGCAAAGGGCGTGGACGCCGCGATCAAACGGGTGGACAGGCTGACGGCCGAGAACGCCAGGTGGCTCGATCAGGCCTCGAGGGAAACGCAGGCCGCACTGCGGGTCCAGTACGGGCAGGCGAACACGCTAAACCACGTCAACGCCAACCACGTCCGGGCCTACGTGCTCTACGTCCAGGGGGAGGTGAAGCGGAACGAAGCGCTCGCCGTCCGCGCCGAAGCCCACCAGGCGCGGGTGCGGGCGTGGCGATGGATCGATCAGTCACAGGGGTTGTTGGATCAGACGACCGCGACGGTGGGCCGGATGCCCAAACAGCGGGCCGAACGTCTGCAGCGCGAGAAGAAAGAGCTGGCCGAGCTGTTGTCGCAGGCCAAACAGCGACTGACGCAGCTGACGGCTCGGGCCGAGGCGAAGCGCAAGCAGATCGCCGCAGCCAAAGCGCAGGCGCAGACCGCCCGTAAGGCCCTGGAGACGTTGGAGGCGAGGGGATACGACCCCAAGAAGCCCGACGATGTCAAGCGTTACGTCGATGAGTACACCAAGCAGGCTGCCGCCGAACGAAAGGCGAGTCTCCAGGCCGTTGCCCTGAAAACAGGGACGCTGGAAGGCGCACGACTGGGCGACGCCCACGGTGGCGATCCGCTGAGGGATCGGTACGTCCCGTCGCCCGACGGCAAGGGGATTGCGGTGGTGAAGGGGCTGGACACGCTCGAACAAGAGCGGTCCCAGGCGGAAAAGGCCGTGACCGACATCGAGGTGCTGCTCAAGAAGAACGCGGCCGGGATCGAGCAGACCGAAGCGCTGGCGAGCCGACTCGAAGCGGACCGAAAGGCGCTGGACGAGCACAAGGCCCAGCTGGACAGGCGGATCAACCTGCTGCTGGTCGGGGCCGACGAACGCGCGGCGGCGGCGGCCAAGATCGAGGGGGATGCGCTCGGGAAACTCGAGCAAGCGGAGAAGGCGTACGGCAAGGCGGCGCGCTCGGCGCGGAACCGTGGCGGCGAACTGGTCTCGGATCCGTCGGTTTCGGACTTGTCCGAGGACAAGGACACCGAGGCGGCCATGGCCATCAGCCAGGCGGACGTGGTCCACGCGCGGGCGCTGGTCAACCTGCAGCAGCTTCGCGACCTCCGCGGGCAGCTCGCGGTCGTCAAGGGTGCCCTGGCCGCCGAGGTGTCGGGCGTCGACCAGGACAAGGCGCAGAAGGTGGCGGCCGAGGTGGCGAAGGTCCAGGAAGCGTCGGTCCAGGCGATCGACGCATCGATCAAGCTGCTCGGGCAGCGTGTGGCCAAGGCCATCCACAAGAACGCCCAGTGGGTCCCGCAGGTCAGCGTCGCGTCGGCGTATCAGCTCAGGTCGGTGTTGACGGGGGGTGACGAAGCAGCCGGTGCGCTCCAAGAGGCCATCGCCCTGTACGAAGAGGCCGTGGACGGACGCGAGGGCAGCCCGTTCGTCAAGCCCTATGTCCGCGTGGTCGAACACCTCCGCGCCACGTCGCGCCCGGCCCCCACGTCAAAGCCTCCCCCGGCCACGGCGGCGTCCAAGCCCGCGCCGGCAAAACCCAAAGCCGCGCCGCCCAAGGGCAAGCCAAAGGCCGCACCACCCAAGGGCAAGGCGAAGGTCCCACCACCCAAGGCGGCCAGGAAGTGAGCCGGTCGTCGCGATCGGTTGCGGGTGGGTGGACCGATCGTAACCTGAGGGCCCCATAACATGAGTGAGGCCGAGCGGACGGTGCGCATCGGAATGGTCGGGTGTGGATACATGGGTCAGAAGGCCCACCTGGACAACCTGATGACGATCCCCGGGTGTCGCGTGGTGGCGTTGGCGGAGGGGCGGTCGGAGACGGCCAAGCTGGTCGCGCGGAAGTACGGCATCGAGCAGGTCTACCCGGACCACCGGGCCATGTTGGCCGACGCCGACGTCGACGCCGTCGTCTGCGTCATGCACTACGCGCTGCACCATGCGGTCGTGCCTGACATCCTGAACGCCAAGAAACACCTGCTGACCGAGAAGCCCATCGCGGTTCGGCCCGAGACGGGCCATCGCCTGGCCGACCTGGCCGAGGCGAACGCCGTGATCTACCAGGTGGGCTATATGAAACGACACGTGCCGGCCAGTCGCGCGGCGGCCGAGGTGATCGAGGCGTGGCGGGCGAGCGGCTGTGCGGGCAAGATGAACTACCTGCGGGCGTCCATGCCGCCGGGCAACTGGACGTTCGGCATCGAGGGACCCGTCAGCGCCGGCGACGCGCCGCCGGCATATGAGCACCAGGCGCCCGAGAGCCCGCCCGACTGGATGGACGAGTCGACCGGCCACGCCTACGACGCGTTCGTCAACTACTTCATCCATCAGGTCAACATGATCCGATACCTGTTGGGCGGGTCGTTCCAGTGTGATTACCTGGACCCAACCGAGACGGTGCTGGCCGGCCGAAGCGATGGCGGCGTGCCCTGGGTGTTGGAGATGACCGGCTACAACCTTCGCGACCACTGGGAGGAGTACTACAAGGTCTGCTTTGAGAACGGCAAGCTCGACTTGTCGGTGCCCGCGCCGATGGCGCGGCAGTACCCGGGCGACCTGAAGATCTATCACGGCCCGGCGAGCGAGTCGGATCGGCCCCGATGGGAGCGACCGACGCTCGCGCCGACGTGGTGCATGATGGCCCAGGCGCGTCACTTCGTCGCGTGTGTTCGGGAGGGGAGACCGACCCTGGCGCCGGCCCGCGAGGCCGCCCTGGATCTCGAGGTGGCCGAGCAATACGCCAGGCTCCGGACGTCCCACTTCCCGACCGTCTCCTGACTCCGTTTCCTGCGGTGGATGCTCATCTGGCCAAGAAGAAGCAGCCCCGTCCGTGTGCCTCTTGATTGCAGTGCCAAGGCGTGGCACGGTCAAGCGACCCCGAGGGACGAGGCTGAGCTTGGCCGTGAGGCCGCCCGCAACCTTGGCAACATGGCAAAGATCCGACCCTCGCGGGTCGTCCCTTGACCATACCACACGGACCCCGCGATTCTTCAGATGCGCTCGACGAGGCCGCCCGTTGGCGTACGCGCTTGACTACGGTCTGGGTTTCAGGGAAAGGAAGGGGGCCGGGTCGGTCGAGCGACCCGAAAAAGTTCGGGGAACGTTGCTGGGAAAGGCGTTACCTGGGTATGACGAACGCCGGTCCCGATCAACCCGGCAGGACTGACCGAGCCGCGATGAATCTTACAGCCCCAACGATCGATCGTGCGACCACCTGCCCGATGTGCCACCACGACGCGCCCTTGCCCCAGCGGCCGATGGACGGCTTTGCCATGCGGGCCTGCCCTTGCTGTGGCGGGCGGTGGGCGGTCTGCGGGGCGGACGACCTGCCCGACTACGACGCCGACTACGAGACGGCCGAACGCGACGTCTACCGACGATATGGCGAAGAGCGCCGGGAGATCCAAGCCGGGCAGGAGCCGCCGATCTATTGGTTTCAACGACGGCAGCTCAACCGGGTCAGGCCGTTCGGGCGGCGACGGTTGTTGGAGATCGGCTGTGGCCACGGCATGTTCCTGCTGGCCGCGCGGCGCGCCGGCTGGCAGGCCGAAGGTTTGGAGGTCTCCGAACGTGCCGCCGCGTCGGCCCGGCGGATCAGCGGATGCCCGGTCCACGTCGGTCGCCTGGCGGACCTGGCCGCCGGGGGACCTTGCTTCGAGGTGATCAGCGGTTTCGAGATCCTCGAACACGTGCTCGATCCGCTCGCCGATCTGCGAACGATGGTCGACGCCCTCACCCCCGGCGGCATGCTGACGCTGAGCGTGCCCAACGACCGCAGCCCGCACACCGGCAACCCCCCCGACCCCGAGGGCCGACCGCCCTATCACATCAACTTCCTCCAGCCGCAAACACTCGCCGCCGTCCTGCGTCAGCTCGGGCTCGAGCTGACGTGGCTGTACGAGAAGCCCTTCGCCTGGACCGAGACGAAGCGCCCGCTCGCCGTCCGCCTGCTGATGCTGCCGTGGCTGGTGTTCGCCGGATACGTCCTA
>CAYOGX010000331.1:0-5818 GCA_964403235.1 uncultured Planctomycetales bacterium
CGCAGATCGGCAGGTCATCGCCTTCGGTGACGAGTGCTCGACCGGCCGTCGGACAGGACAACCTGATGTCGGACGGGTAGGGCAGGACGCGCAATCGGCCCGGGAGTCGGCCGTCGGCTGCGGCGATCTTAATCTTTGCTGCGCCCCGCTTGAGACCCTTGCTCAGGTCGAACTGTGCGGCCGTCATCGGGCAGCCCGTCGCCAGCTCAAGCCTAACGTCGACATCGCCGCCGGCCGGCGCGCCGGCGGTGTTGACGGGTTGCAGGCTCAGCTTGACGCCCTTGTCGCCGACCGCCTTCGCAGGCGCGACCAACAGGCCGGCCAGGCCGGGCACGGGCCCAATGCCGACGTCACCGCCGTCAGGGAGGATCATGACCCGTGGATTGCCCCAGTAGGCCCAATCGTAGTTCGTGTTGGCGTCGATCGCGTTGGTGGCTAGCTGTAGCTCGACGGTCTGACCGGCATGGTCGTCCAGCGGCACGACGACGGGGAGCCAGGTGCCGGGCGTATGCACTCGGGCGAAGACCTGCTTGCCGTTGACGCGGATGATGAACCGGACGCCATTGGCCCGTTTGTGTTTGTCTTGCTTGAGGACCTGATCCAGAACGCACGCCCAGCCGACGAACGCGATCTGCGCGCCGGCGGGCTTGTCGGGCAGCTTGATCGAATACGCGATGGTGGCGTCGTCGGCGTTCTTCGGATGTGCGTACAGCGCCCGATGGGTCGATCGCCCGCTGGCTATCTCGCCGCGGGGCCCCATGGCCATGCCGTTGTTGGCGAGCTTGTCGCTGAACTGATCGATCAGATCGGCCACGATGCTCAGCGATCCCTCGGAAGCGGCGGGCCCCGCCACCGTTGGCGATGCCCACGCCGCAGCAAACAAGATGGCCAGGCACGGGCGGAGCCTCCGCTGACTTGGGTGCCCCATCGCTTCAGCGGTGGGGGACGCGAATGCGCTCGCGCAGCGTTCGTGTGGCTCTGCCGATTCGTGTACCCCGCCGCTGAAGCGGCGGGCCACCCATCCAAAGCGGCGGGGCATCCTGCGCCAGCGAAGCGCTCGCAAGCGTGCTGCCCGTCCCACCAGAATGTTTCCTGGGCTCTTCATTTCTGTGCCTCCGCATGTAGTTGTTTGGCCTTGTCGCGCAGCGGCCGCCAGACGTATTCGGCCAGCGTCGCGATCGCGCCGCGGTCGGACTGGTCGCGGGCGACGTGGGCGTAGGCGTCGATCATCTGCCGCGCGGTCTCGACGGCCTGGTCGGTGAGTTTGGCGGCCTCGGCGAGCTTAGTCTTGTAAGCGTCGGTCTTGCCGGCCTTCTTGGCGTCTTGGGCATCGGCCTCGGCGGTCGCGGCGCGGCAGGTGGTCTCAATCGTGTCGATGTAGCCGGCCCCAAACACGAACCGCCCCATCCAGTAGCCCAGGTACTCGTCCGCGGCGGCCGATCGGGCCCGCGACCCGAGCTCGCCCAACGTCGCCCGACGCGCGCGGTCCGCGCGACGCACCAGGTCCAACGCCCGCTGATAGGATTTCCTGGCCTCGCGAAGATAGTCCGGCATCGCCCCGCGTCGCCAGAACTTCATGATCATCCCCGGGACGGGGAACGTCAGCCCCAGCCCTGGGCCCTCAAGCGAGATCGTGACCGCTTCCAACTCCCTCATGGCTTCGAGCATGCCCGGCACGGCCGACTCGCCGCAGACCGCGCGGATCTGCCGGCGGTAGAACGATTCCGGATCGAGCGACGGCTCCCACGCCGCACGCGCGATGTACCCCACCGACAGGTCGTGGTCGCCGATCAGCCAGTACCGCGTGCTGAACCCCGCCCAGCCGGCCGGAATCATCACGTCCAGCAGCTCCGAGAACGAACCGGTCGCCAACTGCGGCAGCAACCCCACGTTGTCGTCGTGCAGCGTGAAGATCAGACTGGCCGGCACCTCGCGCCCGGGCAACTGCTTGAGCACCTCCTTGCGCCGGACGACCCGACTGGCCGTATAGTCGACGAAGTTCATCAGTTCGCTGCCGCGCGGCACCAGTCGCGGCAGGACCGGAAACAGCTCCTCGGCCGCGTTCATGTAGACGACCTTGACGTCCGGCCGTTTGGATTCCCTCAAGACGCCCAGGTCGCGGATCAGCCGGTCGTAGAAGAACAGCGCGACGATGTCGCCCTTGACCTCCTGGACTGCCCGCTCCGCGCCGCCCGGATAGCCGGTCCGCTTACCCGCCTGTTCCAGCACATTGGCCAGCGGCCGGACCTTCTCGATGCCGTACCTGGCGTCCAACGCCCGCCACGCCCGCTCGTAGTGGTCCGACCACGCGCGGAATTCGGGCATGCCCAGCATCACGAAGTCGCACTTCGGGTAGGTATCGACGACGGTCTTGAGGACCGCCGACGCCAGCGCCGTGATGTCCGCGTCCTCGATGGGCGTGGCCGGCCCCGGACCGATCGTCATGTGGGCGAGCTGGTGTACCTGTTTCGGATCCTTCAGCAGCGGGGCGAACTCGGGCGGGTATGCCGTCAACGAGGCCGTCACCCCGCACTGCATGCCGAGCCCCCGTGCCAGGTCGATCAGCTCGCGGCACAGCCGCTGACCGGCCGCGACGAAGTCGTCGTAGCTCGCGCCGCGGGGCAGGTCGGGATTCCAGAACGCCTCGATGTCACCGAACGCCCGCCGTCCGGGCATGTCGTCGGTGATCGGGTAGTGGTACTTGTACCAGAGGTGCGCCGCCTTCCGGCGAATGCCCTTGACCTCCGGATCGAGGAACGGCTGCCACGGATAGAGCGACAGGTAGATGCGGTTGAACTTCATCTTGGCCAACTGCCCGATGACGACGCGGTAGTCGGCCATCCCCCACGACTCGGGCCCGCAGGCGAAGTCGTTGACGGTCCGCCACCACCGGACTTTCAGGGCGGGTTCGATCACGACGTCGCCGTCGGGGACGGTCAGGCCGACGACGGCGTGGGGATCGGGCTCAGCCGGCAGGACGTCGCCGTGCAGCAGGTAGCTGACGCCCCACCGCTCGACGAGGTCGTAGACGGCCCACAGCGTCGCCACCGGGCTGCCCCCTCCGACGACGAGCCCGGGCCGGCCCTCAGACCGGATGCGCTTGAGCACGATGCCCTGGTCGGACCCCTTGGGCCAGCCGGCCGGCCCCAGTGCCTTGGCCACATGGGGGTTCGTCTTGGCGCTGCCGATCAGATACAGCGCGCCGCGATAGCGGGCTGGATCGTCGACGCGGTCCGCCTCGATCCCGTAGATCTTCTTGACGTAGCCCTCGAGCTCGCTGGCGGCGAACCGCTCCAGCCGTGGCGCGTCGGGCGCGACCACAATGCCCACGGCCGCGTTGCGCGTCCTCCCCTCGCTTGCCATACCATCCTGACTTCCGAGCCCGAACATCGCCGATAGGCACCCCAAGAAGATCACCGGTCTCATGGCGACCGACCTCCACCTCCCGGCGTTCGATCAGCGCGGAACCAGCTATGACGTGCCGGAGCCAACGCACCACCCGGAGGGGCATGGTACCGGCCCGCCCTGCCCACATCCAGTTGACAGGAGCCGCCCCCCCGGAGGGCGACCCGCGCCGTAGGTGGGATATGGCCATCTCGCATCCGCTTGGGCGGGAATCCTTTCCTGCCCGTCGGCTCTCCCTGCACCGGCGTGGGGATTTGGCAGGGCCTGGGGGCTTGCATTGGCTCGGATAGTCGCTAAAATACAGGACTTGCGTGTGGGTGGACCCCATCTTCTGTTACGTGTGAATCCGCATTCGGGCTTGCGCATGGATTCTGTGGGTTAATGGGAGCAGCAGCCGATGGACGCTGATGGCGATCTGGCCACGATCTTTCAACGAGAGGCGCTTGACCAGGATACGTACGACCAGCTCGGCACGATGGTGTACAGCTCGGCCCAGGCGCGCGAGCAGTTCTTGAGACTGGTCGGGGAACTGGCCAGCGGTCTCAAGAGCCCGGACACCGCTGACCGCGACGGGGCGTTGAAGCTCGGCATGTGCTACTGCCTGCTGGGTCGGCATCGCGAGGCGCTCGAATGGCTGAGCAGTGGCCGTGACGTTAAGGAACGACGCTACTACGCGGGCCGATGCCTGCGGGCGACGGGCCAGCCGGCCGATGCCGTCGTCGAGTTCGAACGCGCCGCCACCAAGGGCTGGGACGAGTTCGACTGCAAGCTCCGGCAGGTGGCGTGCTTGGGTCTGGCCGGTGAGCTGAGCCAGGCGGAGAAGCTCCTCGCGTCGCTGGCCAGAACCGGCGCTGACAGTGCCGAATGGCACTATCAGTACGGGTGCCTCCTGGAGAAAAAGGGACAGGGCCTCGATGCGATCTCCGAGTTCGAGCGAGCGATCGGCCTCGACCCGAGCCACGCCCCGGCGATCTTTCGGCTGGCCTACGCGTTGGACCTGCGGGGCGAGGACGAACGCGCCATCGAGCTGTACCAGCGTTGCGTGGCTCGCCCGCCGGTTCACCTCAATGCGTTGATGAACCTGGCGGTCATCTACGAGGATCTCGGACGGTTCGATGACGCGCTGGCCTGTCTGAGACAGGTCCTGGCGACCAGTCCCAATCACGCCCGGGCGCGGATGTTCCTCAAGGACGTCGAGGCCAGCAGGCACATGGTCATCGACGAGGAGCAAGAACGGGTCCGCGAGCGCCGCAACGCCGTGCTGGACATCCCGGTGACCGATTTCGAGCTGTCCGTCCGGAGCCGCAACTGCCTCAAGAAGATGAACATCAGGACGCTGGGCGACCTGCTGAGGATCACCGAGGCGGAGCTGTTGGGCTACAAGAACTTCGGCGAGACGTCGCTGAACGAGATCAAGGCGATGCTGAGCCAAAAGGGGCTTCGGCTGGGCCAGTCGTTGGAGGAACAGCGCCAGACCCGTCGGCACGAGCTGTCGCCCGCGGTGGCCAACGTCAGCGCCGATATCCTGGCCAAGCCCGTCAGCGAGCTGGACCTGTCCGTGCGGTCTCGAAAGTGCCTCCAGCGGCTGAACATTACGACGTTAGGGGAGCTCGCCTTTCGGACCGAGGCGGAGCTGCTCGGCACGCGGAACTTCGGTCAGACCTCGCTGACGGAGATCAAGGAGCGCCTCACCGAGAACGGGCTTCAGCTTCGCAAGCTCGAGCCCTAGTAGGGCCGGCTGGGCCGACCGCATCCTTCTGGACGCGGTCCGCGGGAGCCGGGGGGCATTCACCGCCACATCACGAGGGAGGACGCCCTGTTGCCCGACCGCCACGCGACCGCAGGCATCTCCCGGGCCCGGGGCAGGCGTGGGGGGGTCCTGTGCGCGGTGGTATTGGCCGTTGCACAGCTGGGCGGCTGCCGGTCCTCGTCGGGACATTGGGGCCGACCCGCTGCGGAGGTCGTCAGCACGGCCGACCGCCGAATCCGTGTCCGACTCGACAAGAACGCCCTTTACTTCATGCTGGCCGTCAACGGCGGTTGCCTGATCGATGACGATCGGGGCAACCCGCTCGCAGGACCGCTCGCCGAGCTGGACCGATGCGTCGTCAGGCCCGATCCGGCCGATCCCAACGCCCTGATGCTGGGCGAGCAGCGGCTCGCCGGACCCACGATACGGGTCTTGCCGAGCGAAGACGCGACGCTGGTCTACAACGACCGACGCTACCGGGGCTATCTGGTGGCCAAACGCGAGGGAAGCGGCTTTCTGGTCATCAACGTGGTCGACATCGAGTCGTATCTGCGGGGTGTGCTGCGGGGCGAACTGCCCCGCTACTTCCACCCCGAGACTTACCGCGTTCAGGCCATCGTCTCGCGCACCTATGCCCTGTATCAGCGGAACGTCAACGGCCGA
>CAYOGX010000332.1:0-5816 GCA_964403235.1 uncultured Planctomycetales bacterium
ACGCCGGTCCGAGGCCGCGAGGCAATGGCGTTGGTCAAAACGAGCGCCCGATCCCGCCGGGTGCGATGAGGTCGAGGTATAAGGACGATGAGCAAGAAGACGGCAACGAGCATGCTGGTCGTAGTGGTGGTGGGGTATGTCATGTTGGGCGCCTCGTCGGTGGCGATGGCGGCTGAGGCCGAAGCCCATGCGGACGGGTTCACGACGGGTCTGTTCGACAGCCAAGGGGCGGCGGCGTTTGGCGGCGCGATTGGTGCCGGATTGGTGATCGTCGGCGGGGCCAGGGGCATCAGTCGGATCGGCGGCAGTGCGGTCGAGAGCATGGCCCGGCAGCCCGAGGCGGCCGGTTCGATCAACGTCGCCATGATCATCACGGCGGCCATGATCGAAGGTGCCACGTTGTTTGCCGTCATCGTGTGTCTGTTGGCGCTCCCGTAGCGGACGGACAGGCAACCGACGAGCGGGGCGCTTTTGGTGCTATCGGTCGAGGGTTGTCTTCGGCCGGATCCGATGCGAGGTACGCGTCGGCCTGACCGGGTCTCCGCGTGGTCGATGCGGTGCGGTGATCCGACGGGAGGCTGAGCATGAGTAGACGATGTTTGCTGTGGCGGCTGACGGTGGTCGTGATGGTCCTGGCCGTGGCGCCGTCGCTGGCGTTGGCGGCCGAACACGGCGACGAGCACGCCGAGCCGAGCATTTTCGAAGGGGGTGTGCACAACGTCATCTGGACGTTGCTGATCTTCCTGACGGTGGTGGTCGTGCTGGGCAAGTTCGCGTGGGGGCCGCTGCTCGGGGCGTTGCAGAAGCGCGAGGCGTTCATCCGCGACTCGCTGGCGACCGCGCGGAAAGAGCGCGAAGAGGCCGAAAAGCTGCTCGCCAAGTACGTCGAGCAGATCAACAAGGCCCGCGAAGAGGCCAGCGCGATCTGCGACGAGGGCCGGCGCGACGCCGAGGAGGTCCGAAGACGGATCGAGTCGGAAGCCCGCGCCGAGGCCGACGCCATCGTCAAACGGGCCAAACGCGAGATCGAGATCGCCCATCAAGACGCAGTCAAGGAGATCTACAACGCGACGGCCGAGCTGGCCAGCCGGATCGCCGGGCAGATCCTGACCCGGGAGGTCAGCGCGGACGACCACCGGGAGCTGGTGGCCTCGGCGTTAGAGGAGGTCCGGGAGAAGGGCCAGTCGTCGTCCAACTGACAGGTGCAGGGGGGTCGGCGCGGGCGATCGTCTCGCGGGGCCCCTGACCGAGTGAGCGAACGTCTATGGCATCGGAGCAGGATACATCCCTGGCGGCGGCGGACATCTACGCCGAATCGCTGTTGGAGCTCGCCGACGAGCGCGGGATCGCCGAGGAGCTGTTCGGCGAGTTCGAGTCGCTCGTGGCCTACATCGAGAGCGATGAGGGCTTCGCGGGGTTCCTGGCCAGCTCCGCGGTGGACGACGACGATCGTCGCGAGTCGCTGCGTCGGATCTTCGCGGGGCGGATCAGCGAGATCCTGCTCAACCTGCTGCTCGTGCTGAACGACCACAACCGCGCGGGGATCGTGCCGCTGGTGTTCGACCGGTTCAAGGCCCGTTTCGACGAGCAGCACAACCGGCAGGACGTTTACGTCGCCTCGGCCGTGCCGTTGGACGACGATCAACGGGCCGAGATCGGGGCGGGGGTGTCGGCGGCGATCGGCAAGGAGGCGGTTCTGGTGGAACGGGTGGATCCGGAGCTGCTCGGCGGGTTGATCATCAAGGTCGGTGACACGCAGTTCGACGGTTCGCTGCGTCGTAAGCTCGCGCGGATGCGCGAGTTCGTGAAGGAGCGCGGGCGGCAGGAGATCCTGTCGGGGAAGCATGATTTCTGGGTCGATTGAGGGGCACGGCCTGAGGGCGTGCTCGAGTTGTCAGACAGCAAACGGTAGGACGCGATCATGACACGTATCAACGCGGACGAGATCCGATCGGTCATCAAGGAGGAGATCGCACAGTACCGGCCGGAGATCGAGGTGGCCGAGGTCGGCAGGGTGCTGGAGGTGGGCGACGGGATCGCCCGCGTCTATGGCCTGAAACGGGCGATGGCGGGCGAGCTGCTGCGGTTCAAGGACAAGGACCGCGGACCGGCCGGGCAGGTCTTCAACCTGGAGATGAACTCGATCGGCGCGGTGATCCTCGGTGACTACCTTGACATCAAGGAGGGCGACGACGTCTTCAGCACGGGGCTGTTGCTGTCCGTGCCGGTGGGCGAGGCGCTGATCGGTCGGGTGGTCGATCCGCTGGGCAATCCGCTCGACGGGAAGGGGGCGATCCAGTCGCCGCACCGCCGGTCGTTGGAGTACAAGGCCCCCGGCATCGCCGAGCGTCAGCCCGTGAACGAGCCGCTCCAGACGGGCATCAAGCCCATCGACAGCATGATCCCGATCGGTCGGGGGCAGCGTGAGCTGATCATCGGCGACCGCAAGACGGGCAAGACGGCCATCGCCGTCGATACGATCATCAATCAGAAGGACAACTGGGGCACCGACAACGCGGTGATCTGCGTGTACGTGGCCGTCGGACAGAAGGAGTCGACGGTCGCGTCGGTGGTGGAGGTATTGCGCGAACACGGGGCGATGGACTATACGATCGTGGTGGAGGCCGGCAGTTCCGATCCGGCCCCGTTGCAGTACATCGCGCCGTATGCGGGCTGCGCGATGGCCGAGTACTTCATGTACGACGAGGGCAAGGCGACGTTGTGCGTCTACGACGACCTGAGCAAGCAGGCGGCTGCGTATCGGCAGTTGTCGCTGTTGCTGCGTCGCCCGCCGGGCCGCGAGGCGTATCCGGGCGATGTGTTCTACCTGCACAGCCGGCTGCTGGAGCGGTCGTGCAAGCTGGCCGAGGAGCGGATCGTCGTCGCGAAGGACGCGCCGGAGGATACCAAACAGGGCGTCAACGGCAAGGTGTACATCGGCGTGCCGGGGGAGTGGGAGTCCGAGGCCGACGTGAAGGAGATGGGTGAGGATTCGCACGAGGTGCGTACGCTGCCTGGGACCGGGGGTTCGCTGACGGCGTTGCCGATCATCGAGACGCTGGAAGGGGAGGTGTCGGCCTACATCCCGACGAACGTGATCAGCATCACGGACGGGCAGATCTACCTGGAGCCGGACCTATTCTTCGCGGGGGTCCGGCCGGCCGTCAACGTGGGTATCAGCGTGTCGCGGGTGGGGGGAAAGGCGCAGAACCGTGCGATGTTCGGCGTGGCGTCCAGCCTGCGGTTGGACCTAGCGGCATATCGTGAGCTGGAGGCGTTTGCGCAGTTGGGGACCGAGCTGGACGCGGCCACCCAAGCGCAGTTGGACCGCGGGGCGCGGATGGTCGAGCTGCTCAAGCAACCGCAGTATCAGCCGTACCACGTGGTCGACCAGATCATCGCGATCTTCGCGGGCGTGAACGGGTACCTGGACGACCTGCCGGTCTCGCGGGTGATGGCGTTCGAGCAGGCCCTGCTCAAGCACGTTCGCGATGAGTTTCCCGAGGTCTGGCAGGAGCTGGACGAGACCAAGAAGTTGCCGCCGGTCGAGGACAGGCTGCACGAGATTATCAAGAACTTCAAGCCGCGTTTCGCGGAGGTTGCGGAGGAGGAAGGAAGCGGGGCGTCATCGTAGGGGCGCCGGCCCGGGACGTTCGGGCCTGGTCCGGACGGCCCGAGGCGGGCGAGCGATATGCTCGATTGGCTGAAGAGGCGATACTGGCGGGTCCGGGAATGGGCGCGTCAGGGTCTTCGTGACTGGCTGATCGAGCGACTGCCGCGGCGGAGTCGTCGGCGGTGGCAGGCCGCCCAGCAGGTGGAAATCGACTGGTGGCGGGATTTCCTGGAAACGGGCCGGTGGCGTGAACAGGCCGACCCGAAACCGCTGCAAGGCCAGACGTGGTTGGAGCATCGCCAGTCGGTGATGGCCCGGTGGGAGGCGGAGTTCGGGCTGCCGCTGGGTGAGTGGATCGGACGGGACGATCGGGTGCTCGATCTGGGCTGCGGGCCGTACGCGTTGGTCCGCCGCGGTCGGGTGACCGGCATCGACCCGCTGGCGGGGCGATACGGCGAGCTGGTGGACCTGGCCGCGGACGGCGAGGTGAGCTACGTCGCCGCGGCCGGTGAATCGGCGCCGTTTGGCGATGAGACGTTCGACGTGGTCTGGTCGCGAAACGTGATCGACCACGTTCGGGATCCGATGGCGTTCGTGGCTGAGGCGATGCGAGTGTTGCGGCCCGGTGGGCGATTCCTGCTGACGTTCGACGTGGTCAGCGAAGGCGGTGTGGCCCACCCGCACGGGTACATCGACGAGGCGTGGGTTCGGCGGCACGCACCGGGACGCATCATTGGGACGTGGCGGCGGCCTTCGAACGAGATGATGGTGGCGATCGAGAAGACGTGAGTGGAGCATCGTAACGAGCCGGGCAGACGAGGCAAGCGCTCGTCCGACCGGCGCGAACTGGGAAGGCATCGATGGCAAAGGCACGGGCAATCGTCAAGCGTCGCAAGACGGTCAGGAACATCCGCAAGATCACGCACACGATGCAGTTGATCGCGACGGCCCGATACCAGCAGGCGTACAACCGGGCGATGGCGACGAAGCCCTACACGCAGAAGATCACCGAGCTGGTCGATCAGCTCAGCACGGCCGTTCGGGGCCGGATCGACCATCCGTTGCTGCGGGTCAACGAGGGGACGGGGCGAACGGTGCTGCTGGTGATCAGCTCGAATCGCGGTCTGTGCGGCGGGTACAACAGCAACGTGCTCCACACCGCGCTCGAGCACATCGATGCCTGCGAAGAGGCCGAGAAGCGCGTCGACATGCACGTGGTGGGCAAGAAGGGCATCGCGTATTTCCGTTTCCTCGGCCGCGAAATGACCTCGACCAATACCGCGATCGAAAACAGGCCGCAGTTCAGCGACGTCGACCCGATCGCGCAGGGGTTCATCGACCAGTACACGAAGGGCGAGGTGGACGCGGTCCACGTGGCCTACATGCGATTCATCTCGGTGGGAAGGCAGCGGCCGGAGGTCCTGCAACTGCTGCCGCTACAGCAATTGGGGCCGCAGGCGTCGGAAGGCGAGGCCGCGGCGCAGGCGGCCACCGGTGTGGTGGATTACGATTTTACGCCCGAACCCGAGGTGATCCTGGGCGAGCTGCTGCCGCAGACGGTCAAGACGCGGCTGTTTCAATGCTTCATCGACGCGGCCGTCAGCGAGCAGGTGGCGCGAATGGTGGCGATGAAGGCCGCCACCGACGCCGCCGAAGACATGATCAAGTACCTGACGCGGCGCTACAACCGGGCGCGTCAGACGCAAATTACCATGGAGCTGTTGGACATCATGGGTGGGGCCGAGGCGCTGGCCTAGGAGTGAATTGATGGCGGAGACGACGACAACCAATATGGGCACGGTCAGGCAGGTGATCGGCTCGACGCTCGACGCCGAGTTCGATCCGGAACACCTGCCGGCGATCTACAACGCGCTGAAGGTCGACGTGACGCGCGTGGTCGGCGAGGAGCGTCGCCAGGAGGTCCTGTGGTGCGAGGTCGCCCTGCACCTGGGGGGTGGGAAGGTCCGCGCGGTGGCGTTGGACAACACCGACGGGGTGGTCCGCGGTACGCCGATCGAAGATACGGGCGAGTCGGTGACCATGCCCGTCGGGTATGAAACGCTAGGTCGCGTGTTCAACCTGGTGGGTGAGCCGATCGACGGGCGCGGTCCGGTTGAGGTCAAGGAGCGCCGGCCGATCCACTGCGAGCCGCCGGAGTTCGCCGACCTGACGCCCAAGACCGAGATCCTCGTGACGGGCATCA
>CAYOGX010000333.1:0-5781 GCA_964403235.1 uncultured Planctomycetales bacterium
CAGCGGCATGAGGCACAAGAATGCTGTCAAGAATATGGTGTACGCCACCATAATCTGCGCGCTTCGGTTGGCCATCATGCGTTTCCCTCGTACGAGTGGGTTATCTTAGCTTGGCGCACGTAGCCATGCAAGAAAGGACGCCTTCCGCGGCCCTGCGGGGCGGCAGGGGCGCGTCATCCCGTCTCGGCAGGGTCGAGCCGCCTTGCTACTGATCAGGCTGAAGCGTCCCACCAGCCTGAGCCTGGTGCTTGGCCCAACTGCGATACCAGCTTAGCGGCGTGTACCGTCGCGCGAAGATGTGTCGCTGCGGGCCCAACCCCCACAGCCCGCGGTGACATGCCTCCTGTGCCGACCAGAAGGCCTGGACCTGCTTCAACCGCTCGGGCGTCCACGACCGCCCCTTGACGATCGCCTGATGCGCTTGCAGCATTCGCGCCTTGAGCGCCCACTGCTTCCGGCGCCAATCCGACGGGTCGCCCGACAGCGTGGGCAGCTCCCGCAGCGCCGCGGTCGCGTCGTTGCCGAACGGTTCGCCCCACCGCGACAGCCACGCCGCCCAGCGCTTTGCCTGGGCCGGTTTGGCCGCGAAGTACCGCTTGGCGTAATCGACCAGGACCGCGTCGGGGTGGTCATACCGACTGGTAAACACCCCCGCCAGCAGGGCCTTGTTCACGTCGTCGAGGACCCCCTCGCTGTAGGCCATCACACCCGTGACGCCCTGCTTGCGGAGATCGGCGACGGTTTTGGCCAGCCGCTTCGACGCGATCACCGGGCCCAAGTGGCCGTACATGTCCCGGGGCTTGGCACGGTCCGCGTAGCCAATGTGCACGAACGCCCGACGCTCGCACCCGTTCGGCAGTGGTACGTCACCCACCTTCGTCTTGCCGTAGGGAATGTGCAGGGGGATGCTCTTGACCAGGCCGGGGATCTCGCGATCGGCCCACTTGGCGAAGATCTCGTGTTCTTCCTTGCTCCACCACCAGCCGACGAAGTGCAGCTCGATCCCTGGATGGTGTTTCCGGGCGATCTTGAAGATGTCATGGCTGAGGACGGCGAACGTCTTGATCCACGGCTGGCAGGCCTTGCACGCGCAGCCGCCGTAGTCATACGGCGCGGACGCCAGCCCCGACAACCGAACCCCCGCGGCCGACAGGTCCTCAAACAGGTTCGCGTAGTTGTCGAGGATGACCTTTCGGGCCGCGGGCTTGCTCGGGCAGATCAGTTGGCCGAAGATCCGCGGCTTCCGTTCGGCCAGCCACTGGGGCCGGAGTTGATCGCGGTAGACGTGATTCGGCGTGATGATCAGATCGCACGGCAGTCCCAGCGATTGTGCCGTCCGGAAGTGGGCCTTCTTCGCATCCCAAAGGGCGTTGCCCAGATCGTACTGGCGCTCATTAACGAACGGATCGACGCAATCGAGCATGTCGAACCAGTCGCCGTACCGGTTGAAGCCCCAATGCTTCGCCTCGGTCAGGATCCGCCTCATCTCCTCGACACCGACCACCTCGTACGAGTTGCCGAAGTGTCCGGGGGCGTAGAGTTCGCAGACGATTCGTTGCCTGGCGATCCCTGCCGTCTCGTTGTCCGCCGCAAGGCAGACGACTGCCCCACAGACGACGGCAATGGCGGGAACGAGCAGCTCGGTATTGCCGAAACACGAACCCAGCGCGTCAGGGGTGGCCGGCGGCATCCTGGCATCCTCCGGATCGCTGACGGCCGGGCCGTCAGAAAGGACAGGCACTCGGTCATCCAACCGCAGAAGCATAGCCTATCGCATCGATGCGTGGAAGGTGATTGTGGCCGTGGCCCTCGGCGGCGTGGTCGGGCGAAAAAAAAGGCCTGGTCGCTGTAGATGAGTTAGGGGGGGATAACCCATCCGTGTGGAGCGCGACCAGGCTATTCAGCACAAGTTGCCTTGGTTGATAGACTTATCTGTGGGAGCCACGGAGATGCTGCATTTCGTTCGCACCCACCTACCACTATTGTTGCTCAAAAGCGGCGGTTGTCAAGTCCCTTAGGGCAATCCTTGCCCCAGGTCCGGTAGGATTGGTCTGGCGCCCACCCAGCGGTACAATGCCGCCCGAGTTGACCTGCGCAGATCGCGAGAAATGCGGGCTCGGGAGGTGATGCGATGATCAGATTGGTCGTCTGCGGCGCGGCGGGACGGATGGGACAACGGATCATCGACCTGGCCGGCCAGGACGGTCGCTTCCAGGTGGTCGCCGCCTTGGACGCCAACGGGCATCCCGCTATCGGGCGCGACGCCGGGGAGCACGCCGGTATCGGACGGCTCGGGGTGGCCATCCAGGACGTCACCGCGGGCGATCCCGAGCCCGGGTTTGATGTGCTGGTCGATTTTTCCCTGCCGACGGGCACGATGGCGGCGCTGGACCTGTGCCTTCGCGCCCAGCGGGCCGTCGTCATCGGTACGACCGGGCACAGCGACGGGCAGTTGGCCAAGATCCGCACCGCGGGCCAGACCGTGCCGGTCCTCAAGGCGCCGAACATGTCCGTCGGCGTGAACGTGTTGTTCCGCATGGCCGGCCAGGTGGCGTCGGCATTGGGCGAGGACTACGACATCGAGATCGTCGAATCGCACCATCGCTTCAAGGCCGACGCACCCAGCGGGACGGCCATCGAGCTGCTCAACCAGATCTGCCAGGCGACCGGGCGCGACCCCGCCGCCGATGCCGTCTACGGACGCCACGGCCGGACCGGCAAGCGGCCCGGCAACCAGATCGGCGTGCACGCCCTCCGCGTCGGCGATACCGTCGGGGAGCACGAGGTCCACTTCGGCTGCCTCGGCGAGACGGTGACGCTCGCTCACGTCGCCCACACCCGCGACACGTTCACCCGCGGCGCCCTCCGCGCCGCCGCCTGGATCGTCGAGAAGCCGGCCGGGCTCTACACCATGCAGGACGTCCTATTCGGCGGGTGAAGCGGCCCTTCTCTTGAAAGCGCTCCGACGACCTCCCGGGGGTGTGCCACTGGCGGCTTGTCCGCCAGTGCAATCCTGTGCCGCCGAATCCACGGGCCGGCGGACCTTTTTTTCGCGTGCGTCGGCACTATGGATTTGACAAACCGGCCAACCGGGTGTATTCTATTTCTATAGAACACAAAGGACGACGGGGGGATTGCTAGGGAGGGTCGCACGCATGGCCAGGCCGCCGAGCACGCAGCCTACCGATCGGGAGTTGGACATCCTCAAGGTCCTGTGGGAACTCGGCCCTGTCGGGTTGGGCCGGATTTGCGAGGAGCTCCGACGCCACCGACCCGTGGCCAAGACCACGGTGGCGACCATGCTGACGATGATGCTCGAGAAGGGCCTGGTCAAGCGGACGGACGGTCGGCGGGGGTATCTGTGGTCGGCCAGGCTGAGTCAGAAGGCCACCACGCGCGGATCGCTCGGCAAGCTGCTCGACCACTTCTTCGACGGGTCGGCCCAGAAGCTCGTCGCCCACCTGCTGACCGATGCCAAGCTGACCGACCGCGAGCGGACCGAGCTCCGACGGCTGATTGAGGCGGACCGCAACGAGTAGACCTCCGGCAAGGAATCGACGTCATGATTCGGTCCTTGATGGAATCGAGCCTCTGGCTGGCCGCCGGTTGGACGATGCTGCATTTCCTCTGGATCGGGTGCGGCGTCGGGCTGGTGGCTGCGGTGGGGTGGCGGGCGCTGAGGTCAGCGGGACCCAATGTGAGGTACGTCTTTGCGCTGACGTGCCTGACGGCGTTGGTGGCCGCACCGGTCGTCGTCGGCGCGTGGGTGTTCGTTGCGTCGCAGTCCGCGCGCTCGGTGGTCGAGCTGCCGTCATCGGGCGCGGTGTTGCCTACGCCGTATCGGCCAGCGACCGATCTCGTCGGGGGGCCTCAAACGGTTCCGTCCGGGATCGGTAGGGCGCCGTCCGTCGCGCTGCCGGCGGACGGCGACGAGGCGGCCGATCCGCCGGCCATGTGGCTCAAGCCCTGTCTTGCGGCCGCGGTGAGCTACCTGCCGTGGTTGTGGCTGGTCGGCGCGCCGCTCACGTTCGCGGTGATGGCCACGGGCCTGATGGGCGCGGAACGTCTGCGACGGGACAGCCGACGACTCGACAGCGGCCGCGTGTGGATGACCTGCCAGGAGTGGGCCCGTTCGTTGAGGATCGCCCGGCGGGTGGCGGTGGCCATCTGCGATCGCGTCGCGTCGCCCATCCTCGTTGGCGTGATTCGTCCGGTGATCTTGTTGCCCCCGGCCGCGGTGGCCGGCTGGAGCGTCGACCAGCTCGAGATGGTCCTGCTCCACGAGTTGGCCCACGTGCGACGGTGGGACAACCTGGTGAACCTGTTCCAGCGGGTGACCGAATCGCTGCTGTTCTTTCATCCGGTCGTCTGGCTCGTCTCGCGCTGGATTCGCCTCGAACGGGAGCACTGCTGCGACCAGCTCGTGATCCGACACACGCAGCGACCCCGCGCCTATGCCGAGATGCTCGCCGGCCTCGCGACCGGGAGCGGCGCACCTGCATTGCAGGCGGTGGCGATGGGCCAGAACAGCCTCCTCGCACGCGTCCGCCGCATCCTGAACCTGGAAGACCGCTCGCAGCGGATCTCGCGAAGCACGCTCGGCGTCCTGGCGGTCGTGCTGTTTGGATCGATCCTGCTGATCGGCGCCTACGCGCAACAGTCAGCCCGCGCCGAACCCGCCGCAACGGAAGCATCGAGCAGCTCAACCAGGTCGGATTCCGGGATGACGCCGGAACAAGTGGCCCAGGCCGGCAGAAAGCTCGCGCTGCGGATCAACAAGCAGTTGCGGTCCTATGGCCAGATACACGGGAAGCTGCGGGGCGAGGTCGTGGAGTTGATCAAGACACGCGATCCGGACAACCGCCATGCCTACTGGGACGTGTACGCGCTGCAAGCGAATGCCGAGGCGATGGCCCTATTGTCCGAGCTGCTCCAGAGCTGCCCCGGGATCTTGCCGACGTTTGAGGAGTGGAGCGAGATCGAGCGTAGGCGCGCCGACGCCCTCGAGAAGATCAAGGCCCAGTCGAGCGACGAGCCCCTCATGCCGGATCTGGTCAGCAAGATCAGACAGGTGGGTCGCATGGCGGGGCGGATGGCCGTCGTCCAGGACTATCTGATCAGCCCGCTGAATAAGGTGAAAGACCCCGACGTATTGAAGCGCCTCGAGGTCGCAGCCAAACGGACGCTGGATCGCGCCCTCGTCCCGCCCATCCTAGCGGCGACGTTGGCCCAGGTCGCGGCCAAGATCGCACCACCAGCCCCTAAGTCTGCACCCGCGCCCCCGACCGGCAAGCTCCCCAAGGGCTACAAGCGGATCGTGCGAGCGGCCCGCCGCGAGAAGACCGACCCCGCCAAGATCAAGATCCCCGAGATGGTCTTGTTCAAGGCCGGAACGTTCACCATGGGCCCGGCCCTGAGCTCGCCTCTGGGACGCAAGAAGTCGGACCAGGGCACCACCGCACGGGTCACCCTCGATCCGTTCTGGATCGGCAAGTACGAGGTCACGGCCGAGGAGTTCTGCGAGTTCCTCAACCGTGTGGAGATCGGAATCCCCCCCGACGGCCTGCCGCGTACGTACGTCAGTCTCATTGGCGACCCGATGACGCCGATGGTGCGGCTGTGGGAGCGGGCCAGCATCGAGCTGGTCGGAGACAAGCTCCAGCCCAAGCCCGACTGCGCCCGGCGCCCGGCGAACGGCGTCTCGTGGCACGGGGCCGTCGCCTACTGCCGATGGCTCAGCAACGTGACGGGCCAGACGTACCGTCTGCCCACCGAGGCCGA
>CAYOGX010000334.1:0-5780 GCA_964403235.1 uncultured Planctomycetales bacterium
ATGTAATACTGGATCGGCGCGCCGTGGTAGGAATAGGCCAACCGAAACGCATCGAGGAGAAAGCCGTAGACCTGCGGCGACAATTCCGGAAGCTGCCACCACCAGTCCTCCGTCCAGCTCATCGTCATGGCGCCCGCCTTGAACGGGCCCACCCACTGCCGCACGTCCGGCCAGACGTTCATGTGCGGGCTGAAGTTGGCGCCGGTCAGCACCGTCTTGCCGGGGTGCTCGGCCATGGCCTTCTTCGTCTTGGCGGCCAGCTCCTCGTACCAGAGGCGGTAGCGGAAGACGGCCGATTCGTAGTACTGGACGGGCTTGTCGGGCAGCGCCGGCGTGACCGTGACGCGCGCCCACTGCTGGTCCCGGCCAAGCCGCTTGACCTTCTCGACGTCTTGGTCGCGGATCAGGTCGAGCGGGTTCAGACCTCTGGCCTTCATCTCCTCGCGGAACCGCCGGTTCTGCGCGTCCTCGGGGAGTGACAGCTTGATGGAGATCTCGTCACCGAGATTCGCGGCGACGGTGTCGGGTGCATACCCGTTGTAGCCCAGGGCCTGGCGTATCTCCGGCCGACCGTGCGTCCGGAAGCCGAACTGCGTCGGCAACCGCCCCGCGTCGGGGAACGCCTCGATGACCTCGAGCTGCCACCGCAGGGCCTCGGCAAGGGTGTAGACGCGCGGCGAGATCTCCGGCCGGGTGGGAACGAGCAGTCCGACCGTAGGCAGGAACGGCCGGCCGTGGTTCCACACGCCGTAACCGAGGTGCCACGGGTATACTCGTTCCTGAGACTCGGCCTCGAGCTCGGGCTTGTCGATCTGGAGCCGGCGGATCACCCCGGTGCCGGGGCCTCGCGCCAACTCCGCGAGGACGTACAGCCCGTCGGCTCGCGGATCGGTCATCACGCCGCACAGCAAGGGGCACAGGTAGCTATCCCAGCTCCGCGTGCCCTGTATCGTCATATACTGGCCCACGTCCACCCAGGGCGACGCCTCGCCGACCGCGAGGTATCGCCGTTTGTCGTTGGCGCCCTCACCGTCCCTGCCCACGTAGATCGTCTTGCCGCTCCAACCGAACGGCTTGTTGTGATTCGGCACGATGTTGAGACGAATCAGGATCCTCGCGTCATCGGGCCGGGTGTTCGTGAAACGGATGAACATCTTGTCCTCGCCCAGCAGCGCCGCGGCCCACACGTGACTGGCCTCCAGCACCAGCACGGTCGAGACTGCGACGAGAACGGACAGTCGTCTGATCATGTCACATCCTCCCAGTCCTGGTATCTGCTCAGATAGGACCCACAGCCGGGCATATCGACCGGCTCCGACGCGCAGACGACTTGCGCGCACACGACCACAGGCATTCAGACCGTCCGGGGCATTATAGTGCGATGGCAGCACAAGGGATGCTCGGTCCGCCCGAGGGGGGGCGGCGACGGGAGGGTCCCAGCCGTAATCCCGCGGGACGCCCGAGGCCGCTCTATTGACAACCGCCCCCTGCCACCGGTCAATATGGGCAGGGCCTTTTTCCTTGGCAATGACGCGGGAAATGAACGAGATCCCCCTTTCAGAGTACGGCACGGCGTCGAGCGTTCCCTCGCCGGTCAATCGGATGATGGCGGACTTCGCGTCGGACTTCCGCGACGGCGTGGACATCAATCTCGGTGTCGGCTACGTCAACGCCCGCACGATCCCCGCCGACCGGATCCAGCAGGCCCTTGGCGAGGTGCTGCACGCACCTGACAAATACCGCCAATCCCTCAACTACGGCGGGCCCGTCGGCTCGGACAACCTTATCGGGTCCGTTCGCCGCTATCTGATCGACAATCGGGTGGGCGGCCTGACGGCGTCCACACTCGCCGATCGGGAGATCATCATCGGCCCCAACGGCGCGACCAGCCTGTTGGAATCGCTGGCCTACGTGTTTCCGCAGGGCATCGTGGTTACCTCCGACCCGATGTACTACATCTACACGCACTTCCTGGAGCGACGCGGGTTCGAGCTGTTGACCGTGCCGGAGGACGACCAAGGCCTTCGCACCGACCTGCTCACCCAGAAGATCGACCGCCTCAGGGACCGTGTCGAGGCGATCCGCTTTGTCTACGTGGTGACGGTCAACAACCCGACCTGCGCGATCCTGTCGAACGAGCGGCGGCGCAGCCTGGTGGCGTCGGCGTGGGAGCTGACCCAGCGTCTCGGCCGAAAGGTGCCGGTCATCTTCGACCGTGCCTATGAGGAGCTCGTCCACGACCCCGAGGTGGGCCCGCTGGAATCAGGGCTGCTTTTTGACCCAGGCGGCATCGTCTATGAGATCGGCACGCTCTCAAAGGTGCTCGCCCCGGCCCTGCGTGTGGGATATATGATCGGGCGAGGCGGTCCGTTCCTGGCTGCCATGGTCCAGCGGACATCGGACGCGGGCTTCAGCGCGCCGCTGATCACGCAAGAGGTCTCGAGCTGGCTGCTGGATCACCACATCAACGACCAGCTAAAAGACGTCCGGGCTGGATACCGCCAGAAAGCGCAAGCGGTTCGCGGTTGGCTCGACGCGTCGCTCGGCGACGAGGTGGCGTGTCTCAGTGGCGGCAGCGCGGGGTTCTACTTCTATCTGACCTTTCGCGAGGTTGAGACGCACGAGGCCTCGCCCTTTTTCAGATATCTGACGCGCACGACCGGCGATGAGGCCATCGACGGCCCGGACGATGCGAAGGCGCCCCGCGTTATCTACATCCCTGGCGAGCACTGCGTCCACCCCCGCGGCGAGCTGGCCGAGTCGGGCCGACGACAACTGCGCGTCTCCTACGGGTTCGAGGAGCTCGAGGCCATCCGCACCGCGATCGGGCTGATGAAAGAGGCCGTTGAGTACGCCAGGCGCGCACGGTAGCCCCTAGCCAAGCGTGCTTGGCTAGGGACTGGGCCGGGGTCGTGAAAGATGGCTCTCCCCGTTATGCTGACTGGCTGAGCAGGGAGCCGTTTGGACGGGAGGACAGAGGGTCATGAGTGAACCGAGCCGTTTCATCGGCAGCGCCGTCGGCTGTCTGGCAACGTGTTGCCTGCCGTTGATGGTCGGGGTCGTGCAGCCCGCACGAGCCCAGCAGGGCGAGCGGATCTTCAAGGCGACAGGGGTAAAGGGCGGGCTGATCGTTCACGTTGGCTGTGGCGACGGGAAGCTAACGGCCGCGCTGCGCGGGAACGACAGCTACCTCGTTCACGGCCTCGATGCCGACGCGGCCAACATTGCCAAGGCGCGGGCGCATATCCAGTCGCAGGGGCTCTATGGCAAGGTGTCGGTCGAGCGTTGGACAAGCGAACGCCTGCCCTACACGGACAATCTCGTCAACCTGGTCGTCTCGGCAAACCTCGGCCGCGTGCGCATGGATGAGGTGCTGCGGGTCCTTGCGCCTCGCGGCGTGGCATACGTCAAGAAGGGCGACAAGTGGAACAAGACGGTCAAGCCGCGACCCAAAGAAATCGACGAGTGGACCCACTACCTGCACGACGCGGGCAACAACGCGGTGGCCCACGACTCGGTCGTCGGTCCACCGCGGCACCTCCAATGGGTCGGCAGCCCCAGGTGGTCGCGCCATCACGACCATATGTCGAGCGTCAGCGCGGCGGTATCGGCCGGCGGGCGGGTGTTCTACATCTTCGACGAGGGGCCCACGGCCTCGATCCAGTTGCCGCCGAAATGGACACTCATCGCGCGGGACGCGTTCAACGGCACGATCCTGTGGAAGCGGCCTATCGGCAAATGGCACACACATCTCTGGCCCCTCAAGAGCGGTCCGGCCTACTTGCCGCGCCGCCTGGTCGCCGTCGGCGAGAGGGTCTACGTCACGCTCGCGCTGGACGCGCCGCTCACCGCGCTGGACGCAGCCACGGGCGAGACCGTCCGCACGTATGAACCCAGCAAGGCCACGGATGAAGTGATTGCCTCGGACGGGGTCCTGTTCCTGCTGGTCGACGAAACGTGCAGCGGGGCCAAGTCGGAAGGCGGCAGCGTGGATCAGATCAAGCGCAGGGGAGGGGAGGCGTCGTGGCGTGAGGCCACGAGGCAGATCATGGCCGTCCGGGCAGACAGCGGGGAGGTCCTGTGGCGCAAGGCCCGACACGTCCTCCCACTAACGCTGGCGGCCGACCGGCAACGCGTGTTCTTCCACGACGGCGAAAACGTCGTCTGCCTGGACCGCAAGCGCGGCGATGAGGTGTGGACGTCGAAGCCGGTTGCCCGATGGGAACGCATCCGCTCGTATTTCGCGCCGACGTTGGTCGTGCATGAAGACGTGGTCCTCTTTTCCGGCGGGGAGAAGATGGTCCACGACCGGGGTGCGGACAATACGATGACGGCGCTGTCTGCCCGAACCGGCGAGGTGCTGTGGACGGCCGAGCACCCGCCCTCCGGATACCGGTCGCCCGAGGACGTCCTGGTCGCCGGCGGGTTGGTCTGGTTCGGGGCGACCACACGCGAGCCGCTCTCCGGCGTCTTCACAGGCCGGGACCTGCGAACGGGCAAGGTCAAGAGCCAGTTCCCTACCAACGTCAAGACCTACTGGTTCCATCACCGGTGTCACCGGGGCAAGGCGACCGACCGGTACCTGCTGATGTCGAGGACCGGCATTGAATTCGTCGACCCCCAATCGAAGCGCTGGACGATCCATCACTGGGTCCGAGGCGCGTGCCTGTACGGCGTCATGCCCTGTAACGGCCTGCTCTATGCGCCGCCCCATCCCTGCGCCTGTTACCCCGAGGCAAAGCTGAACGGTTTCAACGCCCTCGCACCGGCGCGGGGCTCGGAGGTCGAGGGCTCCAGGTCGACCGTCGAAGGACCAACGTCGGACGACGAGCGGCTGGAGCGCGGCCCGGCGTACGGCGAAGCGATCGGTTCGGCGTCTGCATCGCCGAGGCAAGACGAGTGGCCCACGTATCGCCACGATGCGGCGCGGAGCGGGTCCACGAAGACGGGCGTTCCCACCGACCTGAAGCCTGCGTGGCGGGCAGACCTCGGCGGCAGGGTCAGTAGCCTCGTCATCGCGGGGGGCAAAGTCTTCGTCGCTGAAGTCGATGCCCACACGGTGCACGCCCTCGATCCGGGTTCGGGAAAGACGGTGTGGCGCTACACGGCTGGCGGTCGGGTCGACTCGCCACCGACGATCCATGAGGGCCGCGTCCTGTTCGGATCGGCCGACGGCTGGGTGTATTGCCTCCGCGCCTCCGACGGCCGGCTAATCTGGCGGTTCCGGGCCGCTCCAGCGGACCGGCGGGTGATGGCGTTCGAGCAGGTGGCATCGGTCTGGCCCGTTCACGGCAGCGTGCTCGTGCAGGAGGGCGTGGTGACCTTCGTCGCGGGGCGGTCGATGTTCCTGGACGGCGGCCTGAGGCTCTATCGGCTGGAGGCGAAGACCGGGCGGAAGCTCTCTGAGACGCTCCTGGACGACCGCGACCCCGAATCCGGCGAGAACCTCCAGGTGAGGGTCAAGGGCCTGAACATGCCGGTGGCGCTTCCGGATGTCCTGTCCAGTGATGGCCGCTATGTCTACATGCGATCGCAGATGTTCGATCTGGAGGGCAAGCGTCTGGCGCTCGGGCCCCACTCGAGCGACCACGCCGGCCAAGGTTCTGTCCAGCGGGGCGAGGGCGTGCACCTGTTCTGTCCGACTGGCTTTCTGGACGGCACGTACTTCCATCGAACCTACTGGGTGTATGGTCGCAGCTTCGCGGGCGGGCACGCCGGCTACTACCAGGCGGGCAAGTTCGCCCCCGCCGGGCGGATTCTCGCGTTCGGCGCGTCGCGCG
>CAYOGX010000335.1:0-5776 GCA_964403235.1 uncultured Planctomycetales bacterium
GGCCTGCTCAGCTTCGCGATTCAGCCCATCATCGACGCCTATCGCAAGACCCACGGCTGGCGGGGCAAGGCGATTTTCGACCTGGCCAGCGGCACACCCATCGAAACGGCCGGCACCGCCGACGGGCCCGTCCTGCTGGGCTGCCGCGACCAGGCGCATGAGCTGACCGGACAGGCCAAACTCGATACACTCCAGCGGTGGATGGCCGACTGCGCGGCGGGCGTGCCGCTGGTCATCGGTCACGGCGCCGACGAGGCGCCCATGGCCGACTTCGCCCGACGGCGGGGCGGGCTGTCCATCGGCTTTCGCGCTACCCCCGAATGGGCCGACCATTTCGATGTCACCGTCGACGCGTTGACTTGGCGGCCGGTCACGCGCCTGCTGCGATTGCTCCAATCGGCCGCCTGACGATCGCGTGGCACGGTCAAGGATCGTCCCTTCAGGGCCGGGCCCTGGGCGTGGGGCGAGGATCACCCGTAAGACCACGGCCAAGCTCAGCCGAGCCCTCGGGGTCGCTTGACCGTGCCACCCGAATGGACACGGCGTTCGAGACCGCCCCATCCGCATTGGCCTATTGTCGAAAGCCCCCGAACGACGTACAACAGCTCCACGCGCGTGAAGCTTGGAGGCAGCCGGTGAGCGCTTCGAAGCGATTCAAGGTGGGTCTGGTCCAGATGGCGATGACGCCCGACCCCGACGAGAACCTCCGTCGAGCGGTCGGCCAGATCGAAGCTGCGGCCGATGGCGGCGCGGACGTCGTCTGTCTGCCTGAGCTGTTCCGGTACCCGTACCCCTGCCAGCGCGAGGACCCCGACCTGTTCGACCTGGCCGAGCCCGTTCCCGGACCGACCACCGACGCACTCGGCAAGATCGCCAAGACGACCGGCATCGTGGTCATCGCCCCGCTGTTCGAGCGACGCACCGAAGGCCTGTATCACAACACGGCCGCCGTGATCGATGCGGACGGCCGGCTGGCGGGCGTGTACCGTAAGATGCACATCCCCGATGACCCGGGCTACTACGAGAAGTTCTACTTCACGCCGGGGGATCTGGGATTCCAGGCCTTCACGACGGCCGTGGGGCCGATCGGCGTGCTCGTGTGCTGGGACCAGTGGTATCCCGAGGCCGCCCGGCTGACCGCCCTGCGCGGGGCCAACGTCCTGTTCTATCCAACCGCCATCGGGTGGCACCCGCACGAACAGGCCGACTTCGGTCCGTCGCAGCTCGACGCATGGCGGACCGTCCAGCGCGGACACGCCATCGCCAACGGCGTGTACGTGGCGGCCGTCAACCGCGTCGGGCACGAGACGCCGACCGATGGCGGGGCGGGGATCCGGTTCTGGGGCTCGAGCTTCCTGGTCGACCCGCTCGGGCAACTCGTCGCCGCGGCCGGCACCGACGACGAACAGACGCTCCTCGCCGAGGTCGACCTGGACCGGCTCGAGGACATCCGGCGGAACTGGCCGTTCCTGCGTGACCGCCGCATCGACGCGTACGCCGGCATGGACCAGCGATTTCTCGATTGAGGACCGTTCGAGACCCGGACCGCACGACGCAAGCCATGACGCCAGCCGATCCAAGCTCGAAAGCGCCCGCGCCGAACGCATTCCGTATGCCGGCCGAATGGGAGCCGCACGAGGCCACCTGGATCGCCTGGCCGCACAACCGCACCGACTGGCCGGGCAAGATGGCAGCCGTCCACTGGGCCTACGCCGAGATCGTACGAAGGATCGTCCCCGGCGAGATCGTCCGGATCCTGGTCAACTCGCGCGAGCATCGGACGCGGGCAACGCGCTTCCTGAGCCGAGCGGGGGTCGACCTGTCGCGGGTCGAGTTCTTTCGATTCCCGACGGATCGCGGCTGGACCCGCGACTACGGGCCGATCTTCGTCCGACGCAGCGGGCGGCGGGCGCGGTTGGCCATCGTCGATTTCCGCTTCAATGCCTGGGCCAAGTACGCCCGATGGCAGAACGACAACCGGGTCCCCGCAAGAGTGGCCAAGGCCCTCGGCATCGAGCGGGTCCGGGCCGACGTCAACGGCCGACAGGTCGTCCTCGAAGGCGGCGCGGTCGACGTCAACGGAAACGGCACGCTGCTCGCCACCGAGCAGTGTCTGCTGAGCACCGGACCGCAGGCCCGTAACCCGGACCTGAGCCGGACCCACGTCGAGCAGGCGCTTCAAACCTACCTGGGCGCGACGAAGGTCCTGTGGCTGGGCAAGGGCATCGCCGGCGATGACACGCACGGCCACGTCGACGACGTCTGCCCATTCGTCAACCCCCCCACCGTCGTCGTCTGCCAGGAGGACGACCCGCGCGATGAGAACCACCGGCCCCTGGGCGAGAACCGGGAGCGCCTGGCGGGCATGCGATTGGCCGACGGCGGCAGGCTCGAGGTGGTCCCGCTGCCGATGCCGGCCCCGCTGTATCTCGACGGCCAACGTCTGCCGGCCAGCTACGCCAACTTCACCATCGCCAACGCCGCCGTGCTCGTCCCGACGTTCAACGACGCCAACGACCGCGTCGCGCTGGGTATCCTATCCGAGCTGTTCGCCCCCCGCCCCGTCGTGGGCATCCACGCGGTCGATCTGGCCTGGGGATTCGGCACGCTCCACTGCCTGACGCAACAGCAGCCGAGCCCGTAAACGGGTCTACCGATCTCGCAACAGACGCACGACCCGCGTTGCGGCGGGGCGTCGGGTCGACTAGCATTCTAGCGCGTGGTTTCGATCTACGCGCCCCGGCTGCCACTGACAGCGTGCGACCCATGGATCTACAAACGAACCACTCAGTGTTCTCGGCCACGCCCGCGGCCGTCTCTGAGACGGGCGATTACCAGCCCGTCAGCTTCTGGCAGGAGACGATCTCGCTGACGCCCGGCGCGCCGCTGGCCGAGGACGTCTCGTGTGACGTGGCCATCGTCGGCGGCGGGTTCACGGGGCTCTCGACGGCCTACGAGCTCAAGAAGGCGGCGCCCTCGCTCGACGTCGTGCTGCTCGAGCGGGCCGTCGTCGGACACGGCGCCAGCGGACGAAACGGCGGCTTCGTCATGCCCTTGATCGGATGGGACCTGCCGGATGTGGCCAGGCAGTTGGGCGAGGAGGGGGCCAGACACGCCTACGGCCTCATGTACGACGCGGTCGCCCACACCAGGCAGACCATCCGCGAGAACGCCATCGACTGCGACCTGGAGGAGACGGGCTATCTGCTTCTGGCGACCTGCGCGGCCCGCGAGAAGTGGCTCGGCAAGGAGATGGCCCTCGCCCGGCGATTCGGCTTCGACCGCGAATGGCTCGAGGGCACGGCCCTGGACGACTACATCCGGAGCGACGCCTTCCGCGCCGGCGTGTTCGACCCGCATCCGGCGGTGGTCAATCCGGCCAAGTTGGCCCGCGGGCTCAAGGGGCTCGCGGCGCAGGCGGGTGTCCGCATCTACGAGCAGACGCCGCTCGATCGGCTTACTGACGGGCAGCCCGTCGCGCTCAGCACACCCGGGGGAACGGTCCGTGCCGATCGGGTCGTCCTGGGCGTCAACGGGTACGGGGCGACGCTGGGGTTCCTCCCGTCGCGGATCTATCCGGTCCATACGTACATTGTGCTGACCGAGCCGCTGTCGGACGGCGACCTGGACGCGATCGGCTGGGGCGCGAAGCGCGCCAGTCTGGAGACCGCACGGAACTTCATCCACTACTTCCGGCTGACGCGGGACAATCGCATCCTCTTCGGCGGCGAGGACGCGACGCTCTACTACGGCGGCAAGCTATTGGACACGCACCCGCCGACGTTCCGGCGGCTCGAGGCGCGGTTTCGCGAGTACTTCCCCGCCCTCGATCACGTGTCGTTCACACACCGCTGGGGGGGCGTGCTCGGCGTGACGCTCGACATGCTGCCCACGTTCGGCGTGGGCGGCAAGCACAATACGGTCTTCCACGCCACCGGTTACAGCGGGCATGGCGTGGCGCTGAGCAACTACGCCGGCAAGATCCTCGCGCCGCACGTCCTGGGACAGGCTGAGGGCAAAGGCCCCGCCGACGAGACCGGCCGGCCGTTCTTCTTCGGTCGCAAACCCGTTCCCCTGCCCTTCCAGCCCTTCCGCTACGTAGGGTTGCACTTGTACCGCGCGGCCCTGCGTGCCCAAGACTGGTGGCACAAGGCGTAGCAAGGAGGGGACCGTCAAGGAGCCGACCCGATGCGCATCGGACGCAGCACCAACCCATCACGATCGATTCAGCCAAACGTATGGCCGCCGATTCTGACAACGCGCGCGGTAGAGTCCCGAATTCCGTGGCGTCGCGTTTTGATGCTCGTGGCGATGCTCGCGTCGCCGGTCGTGGCCGATCACCTGCTGCTTCAGGTGGAGGACTTCAAGGGGCCGTGGCGGCGCCAGACGAACATCCGCGGCTACCTCGGCAGCGGGTTCTGCACCTCGAACGCCAACCCCAAGGTCGCCGCCTCGACGATGACCCGGACGGTCACTATTCAAGAAGCGGGCCAGCATGCGGTTTGGGTGCGTGCCTACACGTCGGACAACAGTCGCCGTGCGCTCCAAGTCAAGGTCGGTGATCGGCTGTTGGCCAAGACGCATACCGGGTCCAGACGGCAGTGGTCGTGGCAACGGGCCGGCGAGGTCGACCTATCCGTCGGCGAGGTGACCGTCGTGGTCCGGGACGCCGACGACGGGTTTGAGTCCGCCGATGCGGTCCTGCTCACGGACAAGAAGGACTTCGATCCACAGGCGGAACTCAGGCGGTGGCACGTCTACCCGGACGAGGTCCCGGACGAGGCCAACGCGCTTCGATTCGTGATCGATGCGTGCACGACGGCCCTGCGCGAGCGTCGACCGCCCGCGAGCAAGCAGGATTGGCAGGCGGCCAGGACGACGATCCGAAAACAGCTTGCCCGGGGGCTGGGGCTCGACCCGATGCCGCCCAAGACCCCGCTGAACGCCCGCATCACCGGCCGGGCCGAACGCGACGCGTATCGCATCGAGAACGTCGTCTTCGAGAGCCGCCCGCGCTTCTATGTCACCGCCAACGTCTACGTCCCCAAGGCGGTGAAGCGGCCCGCACCGGCGATCGTGGTCGTGCCCGGACACGCCATGGAGGATGGCAAGAACTACCCGCTGTACCAGATGGCCCAGCTCGGTCTGGTCCGGCAGGGGTTCATCGTGTTGGCATACGACCCGATCGGACAGGGCGAGCGCCGGCTGCCGGGGTTTGGCCACAACCTGGGCTACGGGTCGTTGCTGGTCGGGCAGACGAACGAGGGCATGATCGTGTGGGACACGATCCGCGCGGTGGATTACCTCGTCTCGCGAGACGACGTGGACGCGTCGCGGATCGGTCTGGCGGGCAACTCCGGCGGTGGGGAAAACACGTTTTACGCCATGCCCTTCGACGAGCGGTTCCAGGCCGGCACGTCGTTCTGCTTCGTCTGCTCCTACGATCAGTTCCTTCGATACGGCGGCAGCCACTGCATCTGCAACCACCTGCCCGGCATCGTTCAGCAGATGGAGGAGTTCGACATCATCGGGCTGAACGTGCCCCGCGCGTTCCTGTTCGGCAATGGGGCTAAGGACCGCATCTTCCCGATCAAGGGCACGCGCGACACACTTCGTCGGGCGCGGCAGATCTACGCCCTGTTCGACGCGGCAGACCGCGTCGCGCTCGTGGAGGCGCCGCTCGGGCACGGCTGGTCCAAGCCGCTCCGCGAGGCCTGCTACGGCTGGATGAACCGATGGGTGCGCTCGATCGCACACTGCGTGACCGACTGCTGGA
>CAYOGX010000336.1:0-5763 GCA_964403235.1 uncultured Planctomycetales bacterium
ATCGCAGCCGGGAACGCATCCTCGCCCGCCGCATTGGGCCAAAGCGGCTCGGCAAGGTGATAGAGGTCGCAGGTAAAGGCGTCCACGACAGGCCGCACGTCGTTGCGACCGGACCAGGGGCGCTGTGGGTCTTCTGGTCGACCCGTGAGGACGGCCGATGGCGGGTCGTGGGCCGACGACTCGATAACGGCCGATGGCAAGGGCCGGCCGTTTTGTCCGACCCGCTTAGCGACGCGATCCATCCGGTGGCGGTTGCTGCGGGCGAGGGCCGATTGGCATTGGCGTTCTGCGCGTATCGAGACGGTCGCTTCCACATTCGGGTTCGGGTGTGCGACGACGGGACATGGGGCAAGTCCGTCGCCGTTTCGACGAAGGACCGCGATTCATTCCGGCCGTGTCTGGCCAGCCACCCAACGCAGGGCGTCTGGGTGTTCTGGGATACGTACGCGTCCGGGAACTACGCGGTGATGGGGCGGCGGGTCCTGCCGAAGCGCGGTCGGATCGAACGCGTGTCGGGCCCGGAGGCGAACGGTCTCAAGCCAGTCGCGCTGGGTTCGGAGACGCTGGGGCTCTGCGTGGCCTGGCTGAGGGTCACCGACGTGATCGGGGGTGAGGGCGCGATCGATCAGCGGCACACGCTCGAGATGGCGGTCCGCCGCGGGGGTGGTTGGGAACCCGTCACGGACGCGGCCGGTCAGACCGAAGCGGCTGCGCTGACGCATGGCTTGTTGGCCCGCATGGCGCCCAAGCCGGGTCCCATATGGGGCTACCTGGGTCGACGTCGGCACCCCATGCTGCTCGAGCACGACGACGCGGTCTGGCTGGTCTGGGAGCGCAAGGGCGCGCACACCGGATCGACGCCCAGCACGACGGGCGAGCTCATCGGCCGGGCCTATCGCGGCCGGAACTGGGGTAAGCCCGTGATCCTGCACAAGGGATTTGTCGACTACCACCTGGGGTCGGGCCCGCGTGTCGCCGACGGGAAGTTCCAGGCGGTCGCGTCCGAGCTACCCCGCCAGCACCGGAGAATCTACCACCGCCTCCTGGTCGACGTTGAAAGGACCGCACCGTTCAAGCAGGGCAAGTGGACCGGCTGGCGGCCCGTCACGCTGCCGCTGGAGGCGGAGATCCCGCGGCATGCGATCACCGTGGACGGACGGCGCTACCGCCTCTACTGGGCCGATACGCACTGCCACAGCGGACTGTCCGCCGACGCCGAGGGCGAGCCAGACGAGCTGCTGCACTACGCTCACGACCGGGCCCGGCTTGACGTCGTGGTGATCCAGGAAAACGACGAGATCTACAACTGCCCGCTGACCGAATCGGAATACGCGCTGGGCTGCTGGTTTGCGGGCTGTTATTCGCGCGAAGGCCGGTTCCTGGCCCTGCCGGGGTACGAGTGGACGCAGCGATACCCCAAAGACCCCAAGGCCGACCCGGCCGACCACATCGGTTGGCCATGGACCGACACGTTCCCCAACCACCGGACGATCATCTACCCGCCCGCCGGCGGCCCGATCGTCCGCTGGACCGAGGTCGGCAGCGACATCAACCGGTTGTACCAGGCCGTCGAGAAGGCGGGTGGGCTGCTGCATACCCAACACCCCACGTGGGTCCTGGCCGACCGTCCTTGCGAGGTCGGCATCGAGGTGACGTCGGGCTGGGGCATCTACATCCGGCCCCCCAAGCGAATTCACGAGGCCCTGAGCGCCGGGTTCCGCATGGGCTTCGTGGGGACAAGCGACTCGCATCGCCGCACACCCGGGCTGGGGGGCGGGTTGACCGGGATCTACGCCGAGTCGCTGACGGCCGAGGCCGTGCTGGCGGCATACCGGGCCCGACGCGTCTTCGCGACCAACGGTTCCCACATCGTCCTCGACTCGCGTCTGAACGGCCGACCCATGGGCGAGCACGTCCGCGACGCCCGTTCGGTCAAGCTGCGCCTGTTCGCCAGGGGCACCCGCCCGATCGCCAAGGTAACGTTGATCCGCGACGGAAAGGAACTGGAACGGTTTACCAGTACCGGCGATTCGGCCTTGAGCGTACAGTTCCGCGACGAAGGGGTCAGCCCGGGCACGCACTGGTATTATTGGCGCGTGGCGCAGCAGGGCCGGTCGCCGGGCTACCCCTCCAACGTCAAGGTCGCTCGGGGACACCTGGCCTGGTCGAGCCCGCACTGGGTGACCGTGGTCGATTAACCGTGTGGAGGGGGGATGATAATCGTCTCGGGATCGTCTGTCTTGAGGGGCGCCGCGGCCGTGTAGATAATGGGCCACGTCGGTCTAATCCGAGTGACGCATGAATCGAGGACGACCTCATGACAGGATCCAGCCGCGGAGTCGTTGTAGCCGTTGCGCTCGTGGGCAGCAGCATGCTTCATGCTGAAACGATCACCGTTGAGCACAAGACGTTCGAGTCGTTCGAGGCCGCCACGCGCGATCGCTTCATCGCCGTCGACCGCGAGCCGGTCGGCGTTCGGCTCGCCCGGTCGTATCTGATCACCAACGAGATGGGCGTGACGGGCAAGTGCTTCGATCGGTTCGGCCAAGACGGTTTTGCGAGGATCGGTTTCGAGATCCCGATTCCCAACTTCGAGCGCGGGTTGCTGTTGATCTACAACAGCTACACCTACAAGGATAGCTACCCGAAGACGATCACCGTCAACGGACGGCAGCGGCCGTACGTGCACGATGAGGCGCGGATGCTCACCGGCCGGTGGGCGCGACATGACATCGGTGCGAAGGAGCTGAAGACCGGTGCGAACGAGGTCATCATCGGCGGGGCAGGGGGGCTCCACGTCGACACGTTCAGTCGCGCCGGCAAGAGCGCCCGCAGCTTCGACGGCGGCAAGACATTCAAGCCCGACGCGCTCGGCCCCGACGGTGCGTGGTCGGGTGAGTACATCGTGCGCCTCCGTGTCTACGGCCACCCGCCAGCCGGCGAGGTGACCAGCCCTGTCATCGACCCGGCCGTTCACCCGAGCGATCCGAAGATCCGACCGAAGGTCACCGTTAAGAAGGTGACATTGCGCGCGAACCAAACCACACCCGAAGGAACGCAAGTCGGTTACTGCGTGCGTTCGGGCACGACGCCCAGCGTCAAAGGCCGAACGTGGACGAACTGGCAGCCTCTCGAGACGGGCGGGTCCGTCTCGCTGCCCGGCCACCGCTACGTCCAGTGGCGGGCGACGCTGAAGACCGATTCGTCCAGCCGGACGCCCGTCGTCCGCGGCGTCCGGCTCGAGCTCGAGGCGGACGTCGATCGCCCCGATTGCACTGGCATCCGGGTCGACACGTACGACAATCCAAGCATCATTCGCAGCTCGTACCCGTTCACCTGGGAGTCTGACACGCCGCGGATCCGCCATCTGCGCGAGAAGTACAAGCTCCTCGACGCGATCGGCAAGGAGCCCGACGAGGTGATCCGGCAGATCCTCCTGCGCAAATGGGTCAGCCACCAATGGAAGAACGGCTGGAAGGATGGCAAATACGAATACGTCCCGCCGTGGGACGCACTGGAACTCCTGGAACTGGCCAGCCAGGACCTGTCGCTGGGCATGTGCACGCACTACTCGTGCACGTACGTCCAGGCCGCTGCCGCCGTCGGGCATAACGCACGCTCTGTCATCATCGACCATCACTGCGTGGCCGAGGTGTGGTCGAATCATCTCGGCAAGTGGCTCATCCAAGACACGGGCCCGGGCCCCGGGCCCGAGGGCCATCCGGTCAGCTTCGCCTACCAGGCTGACGGAAAGTGGCTCAACGCCCTGGAGATGCACCACGCCCACCGGGACAAGCGCCCCGTCACCGCCGTCCCTCACAAGGACCTCAAGGAGCCCTGGACCCTGGACGACAAGTGGATGCACCTGTTCGTGCGGTTCGGCATCCCGCTGCGCAACAACCACCTGTCGCAGCCGGCGCCGGCCGAAATCGAGCACGGTAGGGAGCAATACCGCTGGGACGGCTACTTGTGGTGGACCGACAGCGTAGACGACCCGACGTACCCGGAGTACCGCCTGCTGTCCAACCGCGTGGGGGATTTCTACTGGACGCTCAACCGGGTCGCGGCCGACCTCCAGCAACGGGACGCCGACACGCTGACCGTCCATCTGGACACGCAGACGCCCAACCTGTCGCGGTACGAGGCCGCCTTCGACGGGCGCGGCCAAGACTGGCGGCCCGTCGAGTCTGGATTTCAGTGGCCCCTCCACGAAGGCGTGAACCGGCTGAGGGTGCGCCCGGTGAACGCCTTCGGCGTCCTCGGGTGCGAGACGACGATTGGCATCACCCAGGGCACGTCCGACCGGGGGAAATAGGGCGTCTCCTCGAAGCGGAACGCGAGCTGCGCCGGGTCATACCGGGCGGATCAACGCAACGGTGTTTGGGCAGGGTCTCGCCAGGCAGGCGCGAGCTTCGCTCAAGTGACTGAGGACAGACCGACCTTCCTCCGGGTCAGCGCCATCATGATGGCCTGTGGGACGTTGCTCAGGCTGACGACGCGGTCGACCCCACCGCGTTGGATGGCCTCTTTGGGCATGCCGAAGACAACAGAGCTCCGCTTGTCCTGGGCGATGGTGGTGGCGCCAGCCTCGTGCATCGCCAATATCCCCTCGGCGCCGTCGGCTCCCATGCCGGTCAGGATCACACCCACCCCGGCGGTTCCGACGACCCTGGCCATCGACTCGAACAGGACCTCCACGCTGGGTCGGTGCCGGCACACGAGAGGTCCGGCACAGCTGCGTGCGACCCAGCCGGCGGGTCGCTTCTCGACCGACAGGTGGTAGTCCCCGCGGGCCAGGATGGCCAGACCGGGCTTGAGCGGCATGTTGTCTATCGCCTCCATGACCCTCATGCCCGAGCTCTTGTTCAAACGCTCGGCGAAGGCTGCGGTGAACCCCTCCGGCATGTGCTGGACGATCAACACCGGCGGCATGTCGGCCGGCAAGTGGTATAGGATGGACCGAAGGGCCTCGGTCCCCCCGGTGCTGGCGCCGATGGCGACGACGTGACGGTTCGGGTCCAGGCCACGCGATCGCACCTGGCTGATCCTCGCCGGCGGGCTCAGCTTCGGTGTGGGCCGACGGATCGCGCCGTGGACGGCCTTGATCTTGTCGATGAGCTGCTCCATCACCTCCCGAAGGGCGGCGGACGTGTGGTCGGGCTTGTGCATGACGTCGACGGCGCCCTTCTCGAGCGCCTCCAGGGCCGCCGTCGTGCCCGAGGCCGTCAGCGTGCTGAACATGATGACCGGGACCGGGTAGTTCCGCATCAGCCGCTCGAGGAACTCCAACCCGCTCATCCGCGGCATCTCGACGTCGAGCGTGATCACGTCGGGCTTCTGTTTCAGAATGATGTCCCGGGCTTCGTACGCGTCAGAGGCTACGGCGATCACCTCGATCTCCGGATCGCGACTGAGCTCACGACGCAGGAGGGTTCGTACCAGCGCCGAGTCATCTACAACCAGGACGTGGATCTTCCTGCTAGACCGGGTCATGGCCGGGCCCTCCCGTGCGTAGCCTGCCACAACACCGCATTCCGTTCGTAGTGCTGCTTGAATGACCTGAACCGGAACTGGCGTAGCCGTTTGCCCAGACGTGTCCGCACCAGGTGCTGCTTCTTTGGTCCCAGGTTGATGCCGCTGTGGGTATAGACGCGCTTGCGGAACAGCTGATAACCGCGGCCAGTCAGCTCTGCGAATGCGGTGAGGCCGCACACGGCAGGGGGCCTCCTCAACTAGGGGCGTCTTCCCGGAGGAGTGGCTCGA
>CAYOGX010000337.1:0-5747 GCA_964403235.1 uncultured Planctomycetales bacterium
CTGAACGACATAGGCAATCCTCCACTTTGCTACGGAACTGAGTGACTGGTTCCCGATGAACACGGGACATCCCGCTGGCTACGCTCGTGCCCTGCGGCTTCGGACGGTTCCAGGCACGATTACCCCGGCACGAGCACAAATGAGTGCCTTCTTGGCAAGGGAACAGGTGGCACTTCATATGCCAGTTCGGCGCGGTGTTCTTAGTTGTGTTGTGATAGTGGGTTGCAACGCATGAAGCCCGCAGCCCCGCAAGAAGCCCACGGATGCGTAGGATCCCACGCGGGCTGGGTCACAGTTCCTACGGGAGCGTAGGTTGCTCGCCTCATTGGACGGTTGCACACCCGATGGGATGCAATGGATACGCAGGCCGTGCGATCTCGAGCGAGCGTTTCACCCCGACGCGACGGACCGGACCGGGCTCTCGTGACGCCGCCGCGATGACGTCGCCCGCTCCGGACCTGCCGTCCGGCGATCGCGCGTCCCGGAAGGCTTGGCGGCGTCGCCCATGACGGCTCCCAGAAACCGCGCGCGATGTCGGACGTCCAATTGCCCGAACAACCGGCGGGCAAAGCGGGCGAGCGATCCCATCGTGGCGCGAAGCAGATCCCGTACGACCACGGCCTGTCGATCCGCCGGCAGGCGGGCGAATCGTCGCGCGAACCCGTCGAGGGCGGAGCGTTCCAGTTTCGCGGCGCAGCGCTCATCGATGATCAGGTCCATGCCCTCGTCGTCCTGACGGGCCAGGCCCAGCAGGGCCTGGAATTCGTCATCCACCGTCAGCAGGGCACGGATCTCGGTCATCAGGGCGTCCTCGCAGCTCTGGATTCGACCGATGGAGCAGTCGAAGTCTCGGGCCAACTGTCGTTTGGGGGTCTGGGCGTCCGGTTCGGGGATCAGCAGGCGCTCCTCGACGAACCGTCGGATCAGCTCGGCGCGGTCCTGACGGCCTCGCCCGGTGGCGGAGAGCCGCTCACCGCCCTCGCGGACGGCGGCCTCGTGCTTGATGCGCAGCCTCTTGCCCACGGTGGGTCGCTCGCCCCGCCAGGCCCGGCCCGCCCTCCAAGCGCCCGCGATCGGTCGGTGACGCGCCTGGTCCGACGCGCCGAGCTCGAGCGACCCCTCCGCGAGACTGTGGGTCTCCACCAAGGCCGGCTCCGGTCGATGCCGGTCCGACGCCGGACACGCCCGTTGGCGCTCGCGCGCCCGCTTGACCGACTTGGCCGGCACACGCACCGTCGAAAACCGCTCGTACAACGCCATGCTGATCGCGTGATGGATCCGAGGCATCGCATACGCGGCAAACGGTCCGTGGCGACCGGGATCGTGCGTCCTGGCCGCCTGCATCAAGCCCAGGCAGCCTTCCTGGTAGAGGTCCTCGTATTCGCGCTGCCGGCTCGGGCTTCGCGGCACGGCCACGAACCGTCGAATGTGAACGTTGACCAGGCCCAGGTTCTGTTCGACCAACTCACGCTGCGCTTCGGTAAGATTCACGGCAGGTCGCCCTCCGCTTGGCTAGGGGTCCAGGGCCGTCGAGACAGACCGGTGGCCGTCAAGGATCACCGCGCCGGGTAACCGCTCACGGGCCGGCGTCGTCCTCAGCCCTCATGAACGCTCAATTTCCAATCGGGATGTCCGCGAAGGACGGTCCGTTGGCGACGGCAGGGCGATTCGCCATCCCGCTGGCATGGCCACAACCGTCATGTCATCGGGAAGGGGCGGCGGTGGGCTTCGACCCGGTCGATGGGCCGACATCTCTAGACATCTGCGGGCGACCGGGCAAGACCCCTCTTCCGCCCGTCGACCCGTCAGATCGATGCCGTTCCCGCAGGACGTCCGCGCCGATCCGTGCCTCAAACCAACCAAGGCAAGACCCCGCTCACCAAGGCGATCCAAACCTACCACGCATACACCGAGACCGCCTTTCACATTGACAGGTGCGCCCGCGCGCCGACGTCGGCATGGCTCCTGCCAGCGGCGCTGTGCGGCCACCTCTTGAAAGGCGTGACCCTGCGGGTCGGCTCGCCAGACCGACTGCACGTCCAGGGAACGCCACGTCTACCCTAACATATACCAAACTCGACGGGCCGTCAACCAAAGTTCCATTTTTTCTTCCACCCTCAACCGGAACCGCGCGGACCTTTTGCCCTTGCAAATCTGTCGGCACCGTCAAGAATGGTGACGGGCCGTTGGACGGACCGGTCCACCATCGGTTCGACATCACGGCCAGCCTTCGCGTCTATCGAGCTGACCATGGCCGACGGTTCCTCGCTGACCACCCAACCAGGTCCAACCGACTTGACCCTCCGCGTGTTGACCTTCAACACATTCATGGGACGGCGGTTGGACGAGGTCTCCCGCATCATCCGCGATGTGAGGCCCCACCTGGCCTTCCTGCAGGAGCTGATCATCTACCGATACCGTGGATGGACCTGGAACCAGGCCGAGGGCCTGGGCCGCGAACTGGAAATGGACCATGCCTTCCAGAGCATCAAGTGGCGGGGCGGGACGGACATCGGCGCGGCCATCCTGACCACCGGCCGGCTCCGCGATGCGGCACCCATCGAAGGCCTACCGGACCGACCCACGGGGGTATCGGCCCGTGTGGCGTTCGGCTCGCACACGATCAGCGTGGCGTGCGTCCACCTCAGCAGCGTGGGCAGGCCCTTAGTCCTGGGATACCCGCTGGCGATTCGCAGGCATTGCCGACAGGTGGGCTGGGCCATCGGGCGACTCGAGCAGCTCGGGGGCCCGACCATCCTGGCCGGCGACCTCAACACGATCCCCGGAACCCCCGCGCACCGGCTCGCCTGCCGTCACCTCAACGACGTCGCCCGGCAGGCGAGCGACCGCACCGGCACCCGGCCCACACTCGGCTGGCCGTTCCGAATCGACTACATTTTCGCGTCATCGCACTTCACCTGCGAGCAATACCGCGTGCTCTCGGCCGAAGGCTCCGACCACCGACCGGTCACAGCCACGCTACGCCTGGGCGCAGGCATCGAGCACGAAGACGCATCTGAGCCGCGACCGTGAGGGAGCGGTTGGCCGCTGGTGCGAGATTTGCTGGTGCGAGATTCCCATCTCGCACCGGCCCGTGGTACGCGAGTCCGTCCTACCGGGTCCGGCGGATGTGGAAGTAGAGCTTGAACAGCTCCTTGAACGCCCGAAGGATGACACGGATGTTGGCGCCGGTCTGCTCGCCGGCGGTTCGCGGATAGTGGTGCACGCCCGTCTGCCCGATCCGGTAGCCGCGGTACTTGGCCCGCGCGAGGACCTCCGCGTCGATCAACGCGCCCATGCTCCGCATCTCGATCTCATCGAACAGGCGTCGCGGGAAGATCTTGAACGCGCAGTCGATGTCCCGCAACCATAGACGGAACACGACGTTGACCAACACCGTCCAGGCAAACGCGTTGATCTTGCGGATGATGGGGTCCTTGCGGTCGACCCGGTAGGCCGAGACGATGTCGTACTCGTCCAATAGCGGCAGGAGCTTGGGAATCTCCCCGAAATCGAATTGCCCGTCGCCGTCGGTATAGAAGACGTACTCCTTGGTGGCCTCGCGGAACCCGCGCTGCAACGCGCCGCCGTACCCGAGGTTCGGGTTGTTGTGGACGGCCCGGACCTGCGGGTGCTCGGTCGCCAATCGATCGGCCAGCTCACCCGTGCGATCCTTGCTGCCGTCGTTGACGATGATGATCTCGAAATCGTCGGTGATCTTGCTCACCGCCTCGAGGGCCGTCATCGTCGTCCGTTCGACGTTGGGCTCCTCGTTGTAGCACGGATAGAACACCGACAGGCTGATGGGACGGGGTGAATCGGTCATTCCTTGCCCTCGAGCCCTCGTTCCATGCCGCACGACAATGGTCCACGCGGCCTCATGAGCCTGGCACGTCATGTAAGATACCAGGCTTGCACCTTACCGGCCACAGTCCAGCGACTATAATGCCGGCCATGGTCTCTGCCGATCGACCGTCAACCGTTCCCGTCGATCCGAATCTCCGCTTGCAGTTAGGTCTGGTCATGGCCGTTGGCGCGGCATTCGCTGCGCTGGCGTGGTCGAGCCAGCGCGGGTTGGGCATGCTCTGGGACGAGAAGGTCGACCTACAGATCGCCGCCGCGTTTCTCGATAATCCCCTGTACGGCAGCGGACAAGACGGCTCCCAGATGCGTCTGCCCATGATGGTCAACGCCGTCGTCTTCGGGTGGGTCGGGGCATCGTTGCACGTCAGCCGTGCCGTCAGCGTCGCGGTGGGTCTGGCAACGGTGCTGGCGACGTTCGGCCTGGGGCGGCGATTGTTCGACGGCTGGACGGGGCTGGTGGCGGCGGTCATCGTGGGGTTCAGCCCCTACTTCCTGGGCTTCTCGCGGATCGCCATGACCGAGGGCGACGTGTTCCCCGCGTTGTTCGTCACGCTGACCTGTTGGGCGTACGTCCACTACGCGGATCGGCGGGACGGGCCGCGACTGGCCCTCGTGACCGTCACACTCGCCCTGGCCATCGGCGCCAAGCTGTACGCCGTCTTCCTGATCCCCGTCTTCGGACTCTGCGAGCTCGTCGACGCACGGGTCCGGGCCGCCGCCGCCCGGACGGCGCGCGAGACGACCACCGCGACTCCCGCAAGGGGATCGACACGCTGGTGGGTCCTGGCCGCGGCCGGATGCGTGGCGCTGGCGGCGATGTCCGCTGGGCTGGCCCAACTGCGACGGGTCGACGCTGCCATGCTCATCTGGGCCCTGCTCCTCGTGGCGACCACGGCAGTAATCGTCGGGCTGTTCCGCGGGCGTCACCGGCACCCGTCGCGGGCGACGGGTTGGGCTGTCATATCGATGCTGGCGCTTGCAACGGCGTGCGCCGCCATGCCCCAACACGTGATCCACCCCGACATCGCGCGGACCATCATTCGCAGGGCGGTGTACTGGGACCATCTCATACCCGGCGCGCTCTGGCTCGATCACCTGCGGCTCTACAGCGGCATCCTGTTGTTCGGCGCAACCCTGCCGGTTGGCCTGGCCTCGTTGGCGGCCCTCGTGTGGGCGTGGGTCCGAGAGAACGACCGGCCCGAACTCCGCCTGCCGGTCTTCGCCGTCTCGTTTTACATCCTGGCCCTGACCACGCTGCCCCTGCGACAGACCTTCTACCTGATGAACGTCTATCCCCTGATCGCCATCCTGACGGCCGCCGCCCTGATCGCCTCTTGGCGATGGCTCACCGACCGCTCGCGCCTGGCCGGCAGGGGCGGGATGCTTGTCATCGTCCTGACCCTCGGACAGTTGATCTACGCCGCTGCCAACGCCTGGCCCGACTACAACCTGTATCCCCGGCGGTGGGTGGGCACGCGGTGGCTCGGCGCCGAGGCGCGGGGCTACCGCAACCTCGTCCACACGCCCTGCGACGGCTACGCCGATCTCGTGGACTGGGGCCTCGCAAACGTCCAACCCAGTCAACGGGTGGTCAGCTACCTGTGGGCCGACCATGTCCTGGACGACTTGATCCCGGCGGACCTGCCGTTTACGCTGATCCGGCGCGGCGTCTACGAAGCCGCTAATCTCGGCCTGCCGCGTCCCGACCCACCGAACATCGACCAGGCGGACTACGTCCTGCTGCACATCAACAACATCGTCGGATACCACGATGCCCCCCCACCGGATCTCCTGGCCAGGCTGTTCGGCGATTGCCCCGCCCACACCGTGTACCGCGACGGCGACTTTCCCATCGCTTGGGTCTACGGGAGGCCAAACCCATC
>CAYOGX010000338.1:0-5742 GCA_964403235.1 uncultured Planctomycetales bacterium
AGGGGAGCAGCCACATCGTGATGGAGAACAACCTGGTCCACCACGTCAAGACGGGTACCTACCACCAGCACTACGGCCGGGAGAACATCATCCGCAACAACATCCTGGCGTTTAGCATGGACGGGCAGTTGCAGCGGTCACGCGTCGAAAAGCATCTGTCGTTCACGTTCGAGAGGAACATCGTTTATTGGGACGCTGGCGAGCTGTACACGGCCGGAAGCTGGAAGGACGAAAATGTCGCCTCCAAGAGCAACCTGTACTACGATGCATCGGCCAAGCCGGTGACGTTCCACGGCAAGACGCTTGCCGAGTGGCAGGAGCTCGGCAAGGAGCCGGGCTCGATCGTGGCGGACCCGAAGTTCGTCGACCCGGTCAACGGCGATTACCACCTGCGGCCCGATTCGCCAGCGACGGAGATCGGGTTCAAGCCGTTCGACTACACGCGGGCGGGCGTGTACGGGGACCCGGCGTGGATCGAGCTGGCCCGTGGACCGAAGTACCCACCGGTCGAGTTCGCCCCGCCGCCGCCGCCCGCGCCGCCGCTGACGTTTCGCAACGATTTCGAGGCCGCACCCGTCGGCGCCAAGCCGCCCGAAGCGCGGACGTACACCGAAGGCAAGGGCGACGCGGTCGGCGTGGTGGCCGGGATCGCCGCAGGCGGCAAGCACGGCCTGAAGGTCCAGGACGCACCCGGCCTGCAACACGGCTTCAACCCGCATTTCTTCTGGAGCCCAAACCACACCGAGGGCGTGGCGCGGTTCGCGTTCGACATGCGCGTCGAGCCCGGCGTGGTGATGTACGTCGAATGGCGCGACGATCACAGCCCGTATCGCGTCGGTCCGAGCTTCTGGGTGAGCGGCGGCAAGCTGAGGATCGCGGGCAAGCCCGTGTTGGACATCCCGGCCGGCAAGTGGGTCCGCTATGAGACGACGGCCGGGCTGGGCCCGCAGTCAACGGGCACATGGAACCTGGTCGTGACGCTGCCGGGCCAGCCACCGAAGCGGTTCGAGAAGCTCAAGAGCCGCAGTCCGGACTTCAAGACACTGACGTGGCTCGGCTTCAGCAGCAGCGCCACGGACAAGACGGTGTTCTACGTGGACAACCTGGAGCTGACGAACTCGGTGATCAAGTAGCCGTCGGTCGTCGCGTGCACAAGGGAGGAATGTCGATGCGACCTTCAAGAACCCTTCTGCGATACGTGACATGGATCTGCGCAGGCAATCTCGCGACGACACTGGGATGCATCGGACTGGAGACTGCGGTGACCGGCGCCGGACACGAATGGAAGGTGATCCCGCAGAACAACCTCGACGCATTTTTTGTGGTATCGCACGAGCCGGGCAGGGACGAGGAGCGCTGTCCGAGCCTCGTGTTCTTCAAGGACGCGTCCGAGCGGCGGTTGCTGCCGCTGGAGATCGCACCGGACAAGAGCCTGTTCGATGCGAAAGCGCTGTCAATCAGATACATGTTGTACGTGTTTGAAGGCCAGCCCCCACGGCTTGCCATCGCACTGTTTGAGAAGCAGGGCGGCGTGTGGTTCAACGTCAGCTCGCGACCGCTTGGTGTGTTTGATCCAAAGAGGAAGGTTCCCACGACCTCGGAGTCGCTGGAGGGCGATTCAGGCTTTGGGTTCTGGGCCGACGAGGTACGTCTGCCACTCAGGGCGCTCAAGCAGGCGGCGTTCAGTCAGGGCGCGGACGGTGAAGTGCAACGAGAGCAAGTGGCCAAAGTATGGCTGGGGCTTGTCCTGGACGGTCCCGTGCGGGGTTTTCTGGTGATCTTCGACGCGAAGTTCACCAGCGAGCCCTATCGACCGAGCCGACCGTTGCGCGTCACGGGGGATGGCCCCGGCGTCTGGACCGTCGCCAAGGACCCGGCCGTTCAGGCCAAACTGACCACGCCCAACGAAGGCCTGGGCGGCAGGGCATGCATGAAGTTCGAGTATGCCTTCCCGCCGCAGCGGCACATGTATGCCCTGCCCACGCTGCGTCTCCCGGAAGCCGAATTCGAGGGCTACCGTGCATTGCGGTTCACGTACAAGGCCACGTTGCCGAAGGGCATCGACGGCCTGCTGGTCACGATCTTCGAGCAGGATGGCTCACAGTACTACGCGGACCCCGCCCCGCCAGCCGCCAGCGAGTGGCGGACGATCACGCTGCCGTTCGAGGCGTTCAAGCTCGGCGGGTGGTCGCGGGACGAGAACGGCCGGCTGGACCTGGAACAGCTCGGCTCGCTCGCGATCGGCCTGCATGGCACGTCACGGAGCCCCAAAGGGTCCGGCATGATCCTGGCAACCGACATGGAACTGATCCCGTAGACGAAGCATGCCACCTCACACGGACCCTGGCGCCCTGTGCCACCGGGCAATAAGCCGCCACTGGTGCGCTGGGCGGGCGGCTCCTATACTATTCGCTTTGCGACGGGGATAGCCGTCCAAGCAGGCATGCCAAAGGAGAAGCGTTCATGAAGATCACGGCCGTCGAAACGCTCGTGTGCCACGCCCGGATGCGGAACTGGATCTTCGTCAAGGTCTTGACCGACCAGGACGGGCTGTGGGGGTGGGGCGAGGCCACGCTCGAGTGGCACACGCGGGCGGTGTGCGGCGCGGTCGAGGACGTCGCCCGGTTGCTGATCGGCGAGGACCCGACGCGGATTGAGCACCTGTGGCAGATGATGTACCGGCAGCACTTCTGGCACGGCAACGGGATCGTTCGGGCGACGGCCATCAGCGGCATCGACCTGGCGCTGTGGGACATCCTGGGCAAGATCCACGGCGTGCCGGTGCACAAGCTGTTCGGCGGACCCGTCCGTGATTACGTCCGCACGTACTGCCACCTGGGCGGCGGGAAGATGGAGGACTTCTACGAGACGTCGCCCGCCGACGCGGGGCGCTTCGCCGATTTGGCCTGCCGGGCCGTCGCCGACGGGTTCACCGCGTTCAAGACGATGGCCGTCCCCGAGACGATGCCGCTCGAGGGCCTCAAGCCCATCAACTACGCCGAGGCCTGCGTCCGCGCCATGCGCGACGCCGTCGGCGACGGCATCGACATCATGGTCGATTGCCACGCCCGTCCTTCGCCGCGGATGGGGTTGCTGTTCGCCAAGGCGGTCGAGCCCTACCGGCTTTACTGGTTCGAGGAGCCGTGCTGGCCCGAATCGGTGGACGGGTTGGCTGAGGTGCAACGCGCCGTCGCCACACCCATCGCCACGGGCGAGCGGCTCACCAGCCTGCACGCGTTCCGTGAGCTGCTCGAGAAGCGGGCGTGCAGCGTGATCCAACCCGACATCACGCACTGCGGCGGGCTCAGCGAGGCCCGGCGCATCGCCGCCATGGCCGACGCCTACCGCGTCGCCATCGCACCGCATAACCCGCAGGGCCCGGTCAGCACGGCCGCGTCGATCGAGTTCGGACTGGCCACCCCGTCGTACATCATCTGCGAGACCGTCACGCAGGACGTGCCCTGGCGACAAGACGTGGTGACCGAAGGTATCACCATCGAACGCGAAGGTCGCATCGTCCGCCCCGGCAATCGACCGGGTCTGGGTATCGACATCAACGAGCGCGAAGTCAAGAAGCACCCGTTCGAACACGGGATCCCGCAACGCAGCTTCTACGCCGACGGCAGCGTGGGCGACTGGTAGACCGCTCGCTCACGGTCGCGGCTCGGATCGGTTATCATCTGATCGACATACTTGACCGACAACCGGAGCAGGATCACATGACCGATTCGTTCCGTCGAAAACCGCCGGATGTGTCCCACCCATCGGCGTCGGTCGAGATTGGCGTCGCGCGGCGCGACGTCACGCCGCCGGTGGGGATCTACGCGCGGCAGTGGGGGGCGGCCGAGCACGACGCGGCCGAGGGGATTCACCGGCCGCTGACCGCCAACGTGATGGTCCTGCGCGAATCGGCCGATGCGGCGCCGTTCGTGCTTGCGTCCGTTGACGGGGGTTGGTGGCAGGACCTGGACGACGAGGCGCGGGTTCGCAACGCCTTGATCGACGCACACGGACTCGACCCGGCCCGCGTGTTGATCGCGCTGTCGCACACGCATGCCGCGTGTTCGCTCTGCACCGACGACGCAGACAAACCCGGCGGGGACCTGGTCGGGCCGTATCTTGGCAAGGTCGCCGACGCGCTGATCGACGCCGTCGGCGAGGCGATCCAGAACGCACAGCCCGGCACGCTGGACTGGTGTCAAGGTCGATGCGGCCTGGCCGCCGTACGCGACCTGCCCGACCCCGACGCCGATCGATACGTCCTCGGCACCAATCCGACCCAGCCCGCCGACGACACCGTCCTGGTCGGACGGGCCTCTGACGGCGACGGTCGAATCCTCGGTACGATCGTCAACTACGCCTGCCACGCGACCACGCTTGCCTGGGACAACCGGCTCATTTCCCCTGACTATGTCGGCGCGATGCGCGACCTCGTCGAGGACCACACCAACGGCGCGCCCTGCCTGTTCCTACAGGGCGCGTCTGGCGAGCTCGGGCCGCGCCAGGGCTTCACCGGCGACACAGCCATCGCTGACGCCAACGGGCGATGGCTCGGCTACAGCGTTGTGGCGGCCTTGGAATCCATGCTGCCGCCGCGGACGGGCATGACCTACGCGGGCATCGTCGAGTCCGGCGCGCCGATCGCCACGTGGCAGCGCCACCCATTCGAGCCGATGCGCGTCCTCGAAGCCAAACAGATCGACATCGAGCTGCCGCTCAAGCCGCTGCCGACCGTCGAGGAAGTCAGTAAGCAGCTCGAGGCCTGCACCGACCGCGTCCAGGCTGAACGCCTCCGCCGCAGACTCCGCCAGCTACGCAAGACCGGCACCGGCCCCACGGTCGCCGTGCCCACCTGGTTCTGGCGGGTCGGCCAGGCCGTCTTCGTCGCACACCCCAACGAGACCTACTCAACCTTGCAGACGATGCTCCGCCTGCTGTTTCCCGAGGTTGCGCTGCCCGTCATCACCGTCGTCAACGGCGGCATGGGCTACATCGCACCGGCCGAGCTGCACGACACGGACATCTACCAGGTCTGGTCCAGCCCGTTCGGCCCGGAGGCCCTGAACACGCTGATCGACGCGTGCACGACCCAGATCTCCCGGATGATTGACAGCGACTGAGGCACCGTCCATGAAAGGCACCGAATCCTTCGACCTCCAGGCCCTGGACTACATCGCGTTCGGTACCTATTTCGTGGTCCTGTGCGTCATCGGTCTGTGGGCCGGACGGAAGGAGAAGACGCGGTCCGACGAGTACTTTCTGGCCGGCCGGACTCTGCCCTGGTACGTGGTCGGCAGCTCGTTCATCGCCTCGAACATCAGCACCGAGCACTTCATCGGCATGATCGGCGCGGCCTTCGTCTACGGCATCTGCGTGGCCATGTCCGAATGGGCCAACGTCCTGTCCTTCTCGGTGTTGATCTGGTTCTTCATCCCGTTCCTGCTCGCCTCGCGGGTCTTCACGACGCCGGAGTTCATGGAGAAGCGGTTCCACCCGGCGCTCCGCCAATTCTTCGCCGTCGTGACGGTGATCAGCAACGTCGTGGCGTTCCTGGCGGCGGTGCTCTATGGCGGGGGGCTGGCGCTACAGAGCCTGTTCGGATGGGGACTGTGGCCGGCCATCATCGCCCTGGCCGTCGTCGCCGGATCGTGGGCCATCTACGGCGGACTGAAATCCGTCGCGTGGACCGACTTCTTTACCGTCATCGTCATGATCGTCGGGGGGCTGATGGTGATCGGCGGG
>CAYOGX010000339.1:0-5736 GCA_964403235.1 uncultured Planctomycetales bacterium
AGCCCTCGGCCTGGTATACGACCTGGGGGGTGCTGTACGAGTTCCTTCGGATCACAACACACCCGCGGGTGCTGAGGAAGCCCTGGCGTGTCGCACAGGCGTGGCGCTTCGTTCAGGCGCTGTTGGCATCGCCGGGCCTGCATATCCTGGTCGAAACGGAGCGCCATACCGCGGTTGTTGAGCAGGTCTTGAGCGAGCTGCCTCAACTCGGCGGTAACATCATGCACGACACCCACACCGCCATCCTTATGCGCGAACACGGCATCAAGTGGATCTACACGCGGGATACGGACTTCCATCGCTTCCCGTTCCTCGAGGTGGTCGATCCGCTGGCCGCTTGAGCCCTGCGAGCTTCCCGGGTAGCGCGAGTCGTTTGACTTGTCTTCTTGATCTCTCTGGATTCGACGATGACGGCGGTGCGTGCAAGGGACCGCACCTACATGCTGCGTCCGATCAATCATGCTTGCCTGACGGTGCAGACTGGGCGATAATCGATCAGCCGTGCTTAGGGCGGCCTCAAGGGGGGCAACGGTTCACCCCTCGATGGTTACGGATTGACGCCGGCGAGAGGATCGCTTCGTGAACGTCAACGATGCGCCGTCACAACTGACGCCGTCGAGTCAAACGGCAAGGCGGCCGGACATCGACTGGCTCAGGGCGGTGGCCGTTGTGCTGTTGGTGCCCTTTCACGCGGCGCTGATCTTCACCCGTGGTGGGATCAACCCCATCAAGTCGGGAGAGACCTACGCGCCGCTCGCGTTCATCTCGGGCTTCATGCATCAGTGGCACATGCCGCTGTTGTTCGTCTTGTCGGGTGTGGCGACGTGTTTCGCGCTGAATCGCCGTTCGCCCGGTGAGTACGTCAAAGAGAGGACCAAGCGGCTGCTGGTGCCGCTGGTCTTCGGCACGTTCGTGCTGGTCCCACTGTGCATCTACTATGAGCGGCTCAACACGGGGCGATTCACCGGCTCGTACCCGGCGTTCTATCCGCACTTCTTCAACGGCGTTTACCCCAGGGGGAATTTCACCTGGGCGCACCTGTGGTTCATCGCCTATCTGTTCGTCTTCTCCCTGATCTCGCTGCCGCTGTTCGTCTGGCTCAGGAAGGCGTCCGGCCGACGGTGGGTAACGCGGCTCGCGACACTGTGCGAGAGGCGCGGCGGGGTCTTCCTGCTCGCGGTTCCCATTGCCGTCAGCGAGGCGACGTTGAGGGCCCGGTGGCCTGGCTTTCAGAATCTCATCAACGACTGGGCCAACTTCGTCACCTTCGACTGCCTGTTCATCCTGGGGTTCCTGTTGTTCTCGGACACCCGGTTCAGTCGGGCGGTCACGCGAGACTGGCGGATCGCCTTGATCCTCGGGATCGCAACCGCGTCGCTTCGCATCGGCCTGGCTGTGACGGGCAACTATCCTGCGCGGGGGCACAGCGTCGCACGGATCCTGATGATGGCCCTGCGCGGCTTCAACATGTGGTTCTGGATCCTCGCGTTTCTAGGGATGGCGGCCAGACTGCTCGACTTCGGCAACGGCGTGCTCCGATACGTCCGCGAGGCGAGCTACCCATTTTACGTCCTGCACTACCTGGCCTTGTCGGTCATCGGCTACCACCTGGTCCGGTGGGACGTCGGTGTGATGTCCCGATACGTCGTGATCGTCATCGCGAGTATCGTCGCGACGACCGTCGCCTACGACGTACTGGTAAGGCGGACGAACGTCACGCGGTTTCTGTTCGGCATGCGGCCCAAGCGAGTCGGCTAGGCCCGGTCGGTTTGATCCGCCGCTTCCCCCTTGTTGCTTGAGCACTGTGGGGGCATTGGGTGGAACCCGCCTCGCCGGGCTCCTTATAGCGCCCCAAGGAGCGTCAGAACTCACCAAGCATCCGCGCAAAGAACAACCAGGGAATCACAGAGACCAACTTGGCGAGTGCACAGGACTGCACCAAACGTTTGGCCGGGATCGCCAGCTCCCATCGCCTCGCCCTGGCCCGCACGACCAGCCACTGAACGACAAACGCCTCGATCGTTGTGATGACCATCACAGGCCAAAGGCGAAGAAGCACCGCCCAGGGCTGCAATTCATCGAGGCAAGAGAAGTACCAGCCGCTTGCGTACCAGGTCAGATAGCATACGGCGTAGCCTACGATGACTCCTTCCCACCACGCCCGGAAGTGGCGCCAGGAAAGCGTCCCGAGGAGGGGCATGACGAGGGCACACTCGAAGACGGCCTGAACACTCGCCACCAGGATGGGTAGCACGAGGACGAGGAGCATGAGAAACCCGGGCTCTGCGATACATAACCCTAGAAATAACACTGTTGCAAAAGCAAACGGAAACCATTTGGGCGTTGAGTACGGCTTGGGTTCCTTGAACTTAGGGATTTCCGACCAATCGAACCGGAGCCCGCATTCAGGACAGCGGGGAACGGTGAGGCCGCGGAGGTTGTAGTTGCACTCGGGGCAAAGAACGTCTTCATCCAAGCCCTGCTGTCCGGACGGCGGTGCTTTCGAAGAGTCCTTGGTCGTCATGAGATAGCCCACGAGGCAGGTGCCGCGGTTCTACGCGCCTTCTTTTCGGAATGTCATAGGCGGCGATTGGAACCCGCCTCACGCGGCCCGGTTCGCTCCCAGCCAGTCTCCTCACCGCTCCTGCGGCGCGCTGGACTTGCCCTGCGGGTCGAATCGCAGGCCGTCGATTCGCGAGCCGTTCGCGGCCGTGATTCGGAGGATCAGGCCGCAGCCCAGGGTGTGTTGCGTGATCTTGGCCAGCAAATCGTTCCAGCCCTGCTTGAGCTCGGCCTTGGCCCGGTCCTGTGCGGGGGCCATGCCGCGGACCGTGTTGTTGGCGTGGACGAGCGTGCCGTTGATCCAGAGCTTGATCCCGTCGTCGGTGCCGATCTCGAGCGCGACGGGTTGCGCCTTGGGGCAGTAGACCCTGGTTTTGGCGTAGACCACGCAGTGGTTCCCGCCCACGACGCTGGTCAAATCCGCCTGCCAGAAGTTCGCTGGCTCCGTGGGGGCGGGTTGGAGGCGCCACGCCACGCCGGGTGCGCCCGGCTTCTCCGGCGGGAACGCGACGTCGAAGAGGCCTTGCGCTTCCTTGCCCTTCTGGCGGTACGGAGCGCTGACCAGCCACGGCACGACGAAGTCGCCGTATTTCGCCAGCGATGCGACAAAGGCGCGGGCGTTGTTGCGAACGGCTTCGCTACTGGCCTCTTGTGCCAGGCGGCGCAGCGCGGTCTCGGTGGCGGCGCGATGGGCGTAGATCAAGCGCGCCGCAATTTGGTAGCAGGCCGCTTCGGCCTCCGCTCGGACTGTGTTTTCGCTACGGGCTTGTTGCGCCAATTCCAGGGCGTTGGGAAGGGGTACCTTAGCCAGTTCGGCAAGACCCAGGCGCATCGCCTCCGGCTGCTTGCCGGCGGCAAGGCCGTCTCGACACAGCTTCAGGCGTTCCTCGGCTGGACGATCCTTCATCAAACCGACCAGGCGCCAGTATCCTTTCAATGCCGAGGCGCGTTGGTCCTCGTCGGCTGCCTCCCGGGCGAGCTTCAGTAGATCCGGGAGCGCCTCGACACCGGCGTGATCCGCCATCGTGCCGATGGCCGCCCGGCGAATCTCCGGGCTGGAATCGCTGGCAGCGGCCCGGAGCGCCTCCAGCACACCCGGGCCCCCGAGTTGCCCAGCCGCCTGTAGCAGCGAATAACGCACCGGGACCCCAGCGCCCTGCATCGCCTTCAATGCGCGTCCAGCGAAGTCCTCTCGTTGACCGCAGCGGGCACCGACCGAGACGAAGGTCGCCACGGCGGCATCGCGCGCCGCGTCAGCATTCGGGTTGACAATCAGCGAGAGCAACGCGTCCGCTTGCGATGCATCCGCCAGTTTCTTGAGTGCGCTAATGGCCGCGACGTTGACCGGCTCCTTTTCAGCGGCTGCCAGCTTCAGTAGAGCCGGGATGGCCGCACGTTCCCCACGGCTCCCGAGCACGGCAAGGACCTTGCCTTGGACTTCGGGTCGTGACCTCTCGATGAGCGACAGCATGGCCTGGCGCATGTCCCCGCGTCGCAAACACACGAGCGAGAACCTGGCTGTGCTGCGCTCGCCCTCGGTGCCCCCGACCGCCACCTCGGCCAGGAGGCCCGCGTGCGTGGCGTCGCCAAGGATCCCCAGCGCCTTGAGGGCCGCGAGACGGACCGACGCGTTCAGGCTGCGCACCGCACACGCAACCGCCCCCGAGGCAGCCGGATCGCCCCGCAGGCTGAGCGCGTCGATCAGCGCCACCTGTGTCCTGGGTGCTGTCTCGCCCAAGGCGGCCGCGAATGTCTCGGTGGCATTGGGGCCCTTAAGCTCAGGAACAAGTTGAACCGACGCGAGCTGCGCAGCCACGTCGGTGCCCTTCAGGGCGTTGGCCACGAGTGTGACCGCACGGTCGCCCGACGACAGGACGATCCCGCGATAGGCAGCGACTCGAACATGCTCGGCCTCTTTCGAGTCGTAGATTTTTTTGTAGATGCTCGATGCCCCCTTGGCGTTGCCCTTAGCGAGCAGCCGATCCGCACAATCCAGGAGCGCGTCGACGATCGCGGCGCGGACCGGCGCGGGTGCCGTTGCCTTTGCCTTGGTCAACGCATTGATCGCGTCATTGCCCCCGATCTTTCCGATCGCTTCAGCAGCCGTACCCGCCAGCATGACGTCGGCGTCGGTCAGTAGTTTGATCAAGTCAGGCAACGCGGCGCGCTCCCGCCGTTGCCCGAGGGCGTGAACGACGCCGACCCTTGGTTTCCGGGCCGTTGTGCGCAACGCGGTGCGGAGGGCCTCACCCGCCTCAGGACACGGCAGGGTTTCGAGTACATCGAGCGCCCACTGGGCCAGCAGGTCGTCGTCAAGAAGCGACACGAGCGCCGGGACCGCTCTGGCCGTGCCGATCCGCTTCAGCTGTTGGCACGCCGCCTCCTTCTCAGCCGGAACGGCCGCCGATTCAAGCACCTTTATCGCTTGCGCTTCATCATTTGGAGCCGCCAGAACCGGCGGACAGGCCAACGCGGATACGATCAGGAGTGCCGTTGCGGGTCTCTTCACGGTGTAACCTCCTCTACACTTGCCAAGGGGGACGGAACGCGGCGGACAGTAGTCGGTTCGCCTCATCATCGCCTTCGAAACGCTCGCGCTTCGGGTCCCATGTGAGCCGTCGCTTCACCTGTAGGGCGATGCCGCCGAGCAGCACCGCGCTGGCCGCCCGATGGGCCGTCTCGATGTCGCAGATCGGACGTTTGCGGGTGCGAACGCAGTCCAGGAAATTGCCGGAGTGGCTGTCGCTGCGATAGATGTCCACGCCGGTCGGCGCGATGGGAACCCGGATCATCTCGGACGGGTGTGCGATCAGGTTGCCTCGGTCCACGGCAACCCACCCGTCGGTCCCCACGAAGCGCGCCCCGCCGCTGCCGCCGACGCCGCTGTCCGGATGCGGGCAACAATGAACGACCACGCCGTTGGCATAGCGATACCTCAGTACGTCGTCCTCGATCCAGAGCTCGACCGGACCCGAACGATCTGCGTCGAGCACCCACTGAATGAAGTCATAGTGATGCGGGCCCCAGTTGATGTCACCGATGCCGCAGAACATATGGCCATGGGCGACGCCCGCGTAGGGCACCCACGGGGCCGGCCCGAGGTACAGGTCCCAGTCGAGGCCGTCGGGCATGGGCTTGGGCTGCCCGAACCGGTGCCAGGCGAACGATCCCCCG
>CAYOGX010000340.1:0-2586 GCA_964403235.1 uncultured Planctomycetales bacterium
CACTCGCCGGTCATGGCATCATTCTCAGTTGTGCCGCAACGCCCGACCCGATCGCTCAGTGGGCGTGTGCGGGTTCGCCGGCCTCATCGTGCTCCTCGCCATGGTGCTCGATACACACCGCTTGCCCAATGAAGAGCGTCGTGAGAAACGTGAAGATGAAGGCCTGCAGAAACGCCACGAAGATCTCCAGCAAGTTGATGGCCACACTGCCGAACAGCGCGGCCAGTCCTATGCCCAGGTAGCCGAGTCCGAAACCCAGCCCCGCACCGGCCGAACCGATGAAGGACAGCAGCACCGCCAGCAGGATGTGGCCGGCCAACATGTTCGCAAACAAACGAACGGCCAGGGCGAAGATCTTGGCCACCAGGCCAATCAGTTCCACCGGTACCAGGAGCGGCGCCAGCCACATCGGGCCCGGGCAAAAATGGGCCAGGTAGGCCATGCCCTGCAACCGCAACCCGTTCGCGACAATCATCACCAGCGAGCAGGCCGCCAGGGTGCCGGTCGTAAAGATATTCCCCGTCGCCGTCCCGCCGTAATAGGCGTGACCGAACAGCATCTCGCTTATCGCGGCCAAGGGCAACAGACCCAGAAGATTGCAGAACAGAACGAAGAAGAAGGCCGACCAGATGTAGGTGATGAATCGATCCGTATGCTCGCCAAGCGCAGGCTCGGCCACTTCCGTCCGGAAATACTGGCAGATGGCCTCCAGGGCGTTAAGACTGCCCGCCGGCGCCTCGACGCCCGGCTTTACCCGGCGGATCACTCGCGGCAGCAGCAGCACCAGCATCGCCGCCACCGTCATCTCCATCAGGATGTGGGCGCTGAGAATCGTCACCCCGCCGATCTCGAGCACCGTCGTGTCGGCGACGTGGCTGATGGGATTGCTCGAGGCCAACAGCTCCAGACCGATCATCGATGGGGCTCCATCCGTCGGATCAACAGCACCAGCGCCAGGCTTTCGGCGCCCAAGGCCACAACATAGCTGATGCCCACCCACAGCAACAGCGCTCGCAAGTGCAATCCGGCAAACACAGCGACCGGTGCGGCCATTGCGGCGAGGACGATCACCCGCAGCAGCGTCGCGGCCAGGGCCAAGGTGGGTACCTTTTGGGGAGAACGGAACGCCGCCCAGATCACGGGCACGCTGCCCAGGATGGTGGCCAGCGCACTCATCCCACAGGCGACGCCCATGGCGATCAGGCCGGCCCGGCCCGCTAGGGCGCGCGTCGGCATCGCCCCGGCGGCCAACGCCACCACGACCGCCAGGATCGGTGCCAACACCAGCCACACCACCCGACGTGCTCTCAAGTTGCTCAACTCAACTGCTTCGGCGAAACTATTCGGATTCGTCACGACTGCCCGTCTGTCTATCAAGGTCTTCGGCGGAGATCTCTCGCTGCAGCTTGAGTCCCTCGCGAATCAGGTTATACATCGCCCCAACAAACCCAAGCCCCGCGCCAATCAACGTCCCCCACGGGTTCCAGTCCAGGTGCCTGCCAACCCACCAGCCCAGGGCCACGAACGCCCCAAACGCCGCCGCAAACTCGACCCCCATCCCCGTGTAGCGAAGCAAACCGCTCCGGGAATCCTTCATGGGCTACCCCGGGAGGCCCCTGTCGGAGATTCGCATCCCCGCCGCGACGATGTCCGTCCGCGTCCACCGACCGAACCGGTCCAACCGCACTTACAGACCCGCCTGTGTCCCCGTTCGCGGGCGCCTAGAATTTGCCAGCGTAGCAGCGCGCCCGGATCGCAGTCAAGGCCCTGGATCACAACTTTATGCCCCTCGAAAAATCGCCTCAGGGATGCGCGATTCCAAGGTCGATGTTAACACCAGTTCAGGCGGTCCCGGGGGCGCCCGGCCGAATGGAGCGGCGCCGACAGACGCCCCGGTTCGGTGCCAGGGACCCATGCAGCCGGCGGGTCAGATACGCCAACGTCATGCGCTTGACGAAACGCATTATCCGCTTGTATAGAATCAAGAGAGGCCGATATGGGTAAGCCCGTCATCTGTCCCCATTGCGGCAATCTCCTCGTCTCGGAAAACGAACCGGGCAACCCCTTCTGTCTGTGTCCGCACTGCGGGCGGTGGATGAACATCGCCCGCCCCGGCAGGCGGAAGAGGACCCAGCCAGGCCGACCGACCAAGTGCCCGTTCTGCGGCGCTGATATGCCCATCGGCGGCGACACGTGTGTGAGCTGCAAACGCCAGATCATCACGGGTCAGAAGCTGCCGATACGCCAACAACTCGCGCTGGTGCCAACGAGCAAGAAGATGATGGCGTTGTGCGGGGCCCTGGCGGGACTGGTGGTCGTGATCGTCCTGGCGAACCTGGTCGTGACGTGGCTGTCTCGCCCGCCACGGGGCCAACCGGGCCCGACGCCCGTCGTTGAGCCACCGGAGGTCCTCTCCGCCCGACAGACGCTGGCCAAACTGGTCGGCACGACCGACCCCGGCGAACAGGCCCGGCTCGGTAGCCGGTTAGGCAAGGTCGGCCCGGCGGCCGTGGGACTGATCCTCCAGGCCCTCGATCGGCAGGACATCGACGATGGCGCCCGCAGGGCACTGGTCGCCGCGCTGGG
>CAYOGX010000340.1:2596-5735 GCA_964403235.1 uncultured Planctomycetales bacterium
CCCGCGCCATGGACGACCCCCGTTTCAGACAGACGGCGATCATCAGCTTGGCGCTGCTGGGCGATGAGCGTGCGACCGGCCCCATGCTCGAGCACTTCACTGGGCACGCCCGGCGGGTGGCCCTCGGTGAGGCGATGGCCAAGCGGTCGCTGCTCCCTGCCGGCCCGCATCTGCCCGCACTCCGGAGGCAGTGGGCTGAACGATTGGCCGAGCTGCGCAGACCCCTCGCCGCACTGGGACCTGCCGCCCTGCCGGATCTCCTGGCCGCGTACTGGTCCGCATGGCACTGGCCCACGCGCGACCGCGGCGCGGGGTGGATGGACGAGGTCAACCGCATCGTCCCGGCGATGCGTCTGGCGAACCCGATCACCGAGACGCTGGAGGGTCTGCTGAGCGGCCAGCCGGCGGATGTCCGCCTGGCGGCGGCGATGGCCCTCGGCAAGCGACGCGCCGGTGACCGGCGGACTGCCGAGCAGTGGGCGGGCCGGATCGCCGATCTGCTCGCGGACGCCCGGTTGGACGTCCGTCAACGGACCGTCTGGACGATGGCGTCCGTCGCCGACAAGGCCTTCGCCCGGTTCGGGCCGGACCAGCCACCCGCCGCTGTGCCCGGCGCCGCCGTGACCGAGGCCAGCGAATGGATCCGACGTCGCACGGGGCGGCACATCAAGATCCACCCCGCCCTCGTAGACCAGCATCGCGCGGCGCCCGCCCCGACCCGACGCGTGTTTCATCCGGCACGGGCCCACGCGAGGCGCCTGATCCGGGGATTGCCCCAGGCCGACTGGCCCACCGCCCGCTCGCGATGGCGAGAATTGAGCCGTCTCGGGCCCGACGCCGCGCCCGCCGTTCGCTCGTTGCTCGAGCGCGACGTCCGGCAGCTCAAGGTCCCGGCGCGATTGGTCGTGTTGCTACTCCTGGCCCAGTGGCGGGATCGCGCCGCCGTCGGCCCGATGGGCCAGCTCACCCGCCTGTTGGATAACCCGCCCTGGATGCCCGCCTGCCTGGCCATCGCCCAGACCTCCGCCGCCCGGGACGCCCGGACCCAACGGTGGCTGGACCGGGTCGCCAAGCTCGACCCGCCCTCGCTCGTCGGCACGGACCCCGCCCAAGGCCTGGTCGCGGCAGACCTTGGCCGGCTGATCGCCCCCCAGGGACGAGAAGCCCTGCTCGCGATGCGCCGCGACCCCCGTTACCGCGGGGAGTCCAGCCCCGGCCGACAGGTCTACCGCGCCGCCATCGACGCCATGATCACCTACGGCTGGCCCGTCACCCTTTGGCTCAAAGAACTCCCGGACCGCTGACGTACCGTCCACGCCGCGTGCCCGCAGGAGCGGATGGGCATCGCCCTTGGGGTACGCCCATGGCGAACTCCGCCAAGGAAAGCGGGGCTTGGTTCTTGGACCCATAGCATGCGGCCAGAGGCCCCCGGCCAGCCTGCCGGGGGCTTTGGGTTCGTTCGGCGTGCTTCGACCGGCCGTTCAGGGGGCCGAGTGGATGCTCAGATACCATCGCCCGGGTTGGCCGTCGACCGCCAGCACATGCAACTTCATTTCCAGGATCTTCTTCTCACCGCCCTGTTCGACTTCGAACTTGCACGGAACTCTGAACCAGGGCTTGCGGTACCGAACCGGCACGGGTTGACCGACTGAAATGACGCGCGTGGGCCTGGCGCCGCGGAGACATTTTCCGAAAAACCCGGGCGGCGCACCGCCGAACAGCTTGCCGACTTTGGCATGGTCCGCGGCGATCTCAGCCGCCAGGGCCTCGCGAACGATCTTGACGGCAACCTCCTCGTCGCTCAGATCTCCCTGAGCTATGCCGACTTCTTGCGCGACCTGGTCAAGGACGACCATGTCTTCGGGAAGATTCAGCCGGAACAGATTCGGATCCGTCGGCTGGTTGTATCCCACCACCTCTACAGCGCGGCGGAACTTCCAGTCTTCATCATCATCGCGTCGATGATAGCGGGTGCGTCGGTTGACGAGTTTGGTGACCGGATCGACAAGCAGGACCTCTCGCCACTTGGCCGTTGTGGGATCTGATCCACGGCTGGCGATCAACGTGATCAGCGGCTGGTCAGCCGAAGGCTCTTGGATCTCGATCGTGACCTTGCCCGCCGCCTGTCGGTCCTGGAGCTGCTGCACGGCCAGCTCTGGATCCACTTCGTCCCACGTCCCCTCCGTGTTCCCGACCCGGCTCATCAAGGCGATCCGGTTGCCGTACCGTCTACGCCTCACGCCGTCTTCCCAGACCGTCACGATCGGGCCCTCTACCTGGCGATAGCGAACAACCTTCCCGTGCTCGTCGAATTCGATCCAGAACTCCTCCTTCAGGTGGGTGCGCGATCCCCCATAGACCTTCACGTGGATCGACCGCTTGCCCTGCATGGCCTCGACGGTCTGCTCAAGGGCATAGGCGGGCGGGGCGCCGTTGTGGAAGACCCCGGCCAGGCCGGCGGCGACAGCAGCGACTGCCGCGGCCGCGGCCGCGAACTTCGTCGCTCTGCGCTTCATGATTGTTCTCCATACGTTGGCCCGGCGGACAGGAACCGTCGTTGAGACCCGACCGCCGAAGGAAGTCAAGGTTCGATACGCGTCGGGGTATCGTTGCCGCCACGTCTGAGCATCGAACTGTGGCGTTCCCGAGTTGATGGCCCGTGTGATGACCTCGTCCAGCCGCACGTCTTGGTCGTCATTCATGGTCGCACCTCAATATGGCCGTGACGCCGCAGGTAGTCGGCGATCTGTTTCTTGGCTCTTCGTAGCCTCCCGTTGATCGCCTGTTCGGAGATTCCCAATACCGCGGCCATCCGTTCGTAGGACATCCCGTCGTAGTACCGCAGGAAGATCAGCTCTCGCGCCGGGGCCGAAAGATCGGCGATCGCATCTCGAACGGCCCGCTGGACGTCGTCGGGCTGGGAAACGGCGGCGATGTTGGCCAGATCCTCAGTGACGTTGAGCTTGGCCCGCGACCGGGCCATATCGTGGGCGACGTTCCGACAGATCGCCGCCAGCCAGCCGGCAAATCGATCCTTGTGTTTCAACTGCGGCAGTTGCCCCACGGCCTTGGCCAAGGCCTGCTGGGCCGCATCCTCCCCCAAGTGCCGGTCGCCAATGATCGAATGTGCGATCGCCAC
>CAYOGX010000341.1:0-5734 GCA_964403235.1 uncultured Planctomycetales bacterium
CTACACGTGCAGATGATCAACACCCTGATGGACATGCGGTGTGCTGTGTTGGTGAACGCGGGCGTGGCCACCTTGACGTTCGTCTCAACGATGCGGGCGCCGAACCATCGCTTCGCTCGTTTGAGTTCCTCGACGTCCTTGACGTTGATCTTGATCGGCATGTGCTCGTCGTGACGCTGCAACTTCCGGGCCTGGCGCCCGTCGGAGAACCAGAAGAACACGTCGTCCTGCATCTTCATGTCACGGACCAGCTTGACCAGCTTGACGATGTCGGCGTCCTTGACGTCGAAGTAAACCTTGCCCTTGCCGCGGATCCACCGCAGCAGCTCTCGGAGCCGCGGCACGCGCTCGGCCTTGAACTTCGGGTCGAACCAGCTGCCCGCGTCGAGCTTGTCGATCTGGTCGCTGGTCAGTTCGTTCAGCTTGGCCTGGCCGTCGGTGGTCCGATCGACGTTGGGATCGTGCATCACGTAGAACACGCCGTCCTTGCTCGTGCGGACGTCGACCTCGACGTAGTCGGCCCCGAGCTCGATCGCCTTCTTGGCGGCCGCCATCGTGTTCTCCGGCGCCAGATGGTTCGCCCCACGATGGACCACGATGTCCATCCGCTTGGCCGCGGGCGCGCCCACGGCAACGCCGGCAACGCCCATCAACAAGATCGATAGCTGCAACGACCGGCTGTTCATGTCTCTCCTCCGCGGCACTTGCATCGGTGCAAAAGGCTGGACGGTGCACGTTCAGACCGCCGTCGTACGGGCTAGGGGACGTTAGCGGTATCTGCTCGATATGGCAAGATCCGCCCCGGCAAGCCCGTCCTCTCGACTCCGCGCGTTCCGTTCGCGTCACGTTGTCGAATCGGCCTTGATGAAATCGATCAGCTCATCGACCTGCGTGAACGCGACGGCCACGTGGGTGTCGGCTGCGCCGTAATAGACGGCGATGCGGCCGGTGGCGGCGTCGCAGACCGCGGCGCAGGGGAAGCAGACGTTCGGCACGAAGCCGGTCGTCTCGTAGTCGGCCTCGGGCGTGAGCAGGTGCGACCTCGCGCGGTAGCGGACCCGCCAGGGCTTCTCGATGTCCAGCAGGGCTGCGCCGATGCTGTAGACGTAGCCGTTGCAGCTCGTCAGCACGCCGTGGTAGATCAGCAGCCAGCCCTCGGTCGTCTCGATCGGGATCGGGCCGGCGCCGACCTTGGTGCTCTCCCACCACCCGCCGCCATCGCCTGTCCCCAAGACGTAGCGGTGCTTGCCCCAGAAGCACAGGTCGGGGCTCTCGCTGTAGAAGATATCACCGAAGGGCGTATGGCCCATGTCGCTCGGCCGGTTGAGCATGGCAAATCGGCCGTTGATCTTCCGCGGGAACAGCACGCCGTTGCGGTTGCACGGCAGGTAGGCGTTCTCCAACTGCGTGAACGTCTTGAAGTCCGTCGTCCGCGCCACGCCGATCGTCGGGCCGTGGTAGCCGTTGCACCACGTGACGTAGTAGGTGTCCTCGATCTTGCAGACCCGCGGGTCGTAGGCGTACTCCATCCGGCCGATCTCGGGCTCATCGCATTGCAGCTCGATCCGGTCGTGATCGATCTCCCATTTCAGCCCGTCGGTGCTGCGGCCCAGGTGCAGGTAGGGCATCCGCGTCTTGTACTCCGTGCGGAACACGCCGATGAACCCGCCGTCATAGGGCACGACGGCGCTGTTGTAGATCGCCTGCGCGCAGGGGATCGGATGCCGCCCGATGATAGGGTTGCCGCTGTACCGCCACATCACGTCGTCGCAACCGGCCGGCCGATCCTCCCACGGCACGTTCGCAAGCGCCTCGCCAACGAGCGTCCCCTTCTTCGGCATCATCACCTCCCGATTGGGCGCGGATCGCCCGGCACTCAAAACACGCCCGGGTGGCACGCCCGGGTGGCACGGTCAAGCGAAGCCTCGGGACGAGGCGGAGCTTGGCCGTGGGATACGTCGTTGCCGCGCCCCGAATCTACCGCGACGCCGAGCGCATCAGCTTGATCTGCTCGTCGCTCGGCCCCGTCGCGGGCAGGTCGATCGTGCCCGTCCTGCCGGACCAGCCGTCGAGGTGCAGCACGATGCGGGCCGGCCGGGTCCGTTGCGGCGGGTCCAGGTGCAGGTGGGCGGTCTTGCCGTCCGCCGCGACGCGGAGCTCGAGGGAAACCGGGCCGAACTCGGTGACGACGTCCTTCAGTTTCGTCACCGCCTTTGGCCGGGCCCACCTGGCCGGCATGCCCTCGAACAGGTGCAGCGTGTCGCCGCGCTCCAGGACCAGCAGGTGCCTTACCAGCCGGATGAACTCGGCGCTGGCCCAGTTGTGGGGCATGTCGCCGCAGATCCGCTCGCCCCTGCCGACGGGCATCTGCTCTTCGCGCCAGGCCAGCAACGGCGAGGCGTGGTTGGCGAAGGCGTACAGGATTCGGGCCGCCTTCTGTCCCTGGCCCTGCCACAGCCACGCGTGGGCGTAGAACGAGCCGAAGTAGTTCCAGATCCCGGCCGACAGCCACCCCGTGCCGTAGACGAGTCCCTCCCGCTCGACGGCCTGGAGCATCGCCAGGTTGCCGCGGACCAGCGGGTCGTTGCGGGCGAAGACCTTGCCGGGAAACACGGCGTGCAGAAACGCCCACTGCGCCTTCTGCGGTGCGACGCGCTCGCTGGTGGCCATGCGGATCGGCAGGTATCGGTTGCCGTGCCTGTCGGTGCGCATGTCGCGCTCGGCTGCGCGCCGGAACGTCCGGCAGAAGTCAACGTATTCGTTCTGCCAATCCCTGGCCTGCTCGGTCTTGCCCAGCCATCGGGCGGCCTCGACGGCGGCACGCATACCCGCCATCGTCCAATAGACGTTCGTGTACTCGGGGGTCCTGCCCGCCAACCCGCCGTCGCTGAACCCGTCGGGGATCAGCCCGGCGTTCGGCGCGTCCGGCTTGGCCGACGCGGCCTGTCGCATCTTGCGGATGTGGGCGAACGCCCGCTCGACCTTCGGCCACACCTCGTTCAGCCAGGCCTTGTCGCCGGTCAGGCGGGCGTGGCGCGTGACGGCCCACAGCGTGATGCCCGTCTCCTTCCAATGCCCGTCGATAATCATCACGCCCCCGTCGTCCCGCTGAAACCCGAGCAGGTACTTGATGCCGTTTCGGGCCTCGTCGAGTCGTCCCAGGAACGTCACCGCCTCCATCAGGAACGACCCGTCTACGACCCACAGTCCGCGGTAGCACGTCGGGCCGACCTGGAACGCGGGCAGGCCCTTCTTGATCTCCCGCGCCTGGTAGATGTTGCGGATGCTCGAATCCAACAGCCCTTGGATGCCGGGATCGGGCACGGTGATGCGCCCGTGAGGCAGGCTCACGTTCTGTTGCCAGTATTGCTCGGCCCGCGCACGCAGGTCTTGCGCTTCGGACAGCTTGATCGGCTTGACGTCCGCGGCGGTGCCCCTCGCGACGCAAAACGCCACCGCCCGCTCTTTGCCCGGCGCGACCGTGACCTGGCGGACCAGGAGCATCCACCCGCCCTTCGCCCGTTCGATCGGATCGATCGGATGGGACGAGGTGAGCGTCGTATGGGCGCCGATGCGGACGCGCCGCTTGGCGCGGTCGGGTGTGATGGCGAACTCGCTCTCGATCGTCAGTGAAGGGACAAGCACCGTCTCGACCTTGCCAGTGTTGACGAGGCGGAGGATCAGAACGTCATGCCGCGGCGGGCCGGTTGGTTCGGACTCGCCGCCGCAGTCCACGCGCGCCGCGGTGGCCTTGGCGGCCTTGCCGGCGATCAGCTCCGTCGCACGCGGGGCCGAGCCCTTGGGGAACACCCACAAGACGTTCAGGACCGTGTTGACGTCCGACGAGCCCTTGGCGGCCGACACCGCCAGCTCGATCCACCCGTCGCCGTTCTGGTCGCGGGCCTCGAGCGCGAAGACGCCCGGCACGTTCCGGCCCTTGGCCGCCACCATGTCGACAGTCTTGCGCGTCTTGCCCTCGATCTGAAGGTCGAGGACCCGCTGGCCAGTCGCCGTGTGATGACCCTCGCACAGCCCGAACACGACGGTGTAACGTGCGTCCTTCTCCGCCCGGAACCCATAGCGGACCGGTTCGGCCCAACCCACGGCGATGTTGCGGAACGCCGGATCGCACTCGACCGTCGGTGCGGCCCAACCCCTCAACCCCGTGTTGTCACCGGCCCTCTCGATCAGGATCGGCCTTGCGGGTTGGGTCTTGCTGGCTCCCGGGGTCGGTAGGGCGGCGAAGGCCTCGGCCACCAGCTCGATCTGCCCGAGTCGTTGGACCGTCCTGACGATGGGCACGCGCGGTGAGTGGAGCGTCTGGCCGACCCACTCGATCCGACCCGCGCCACCGACCGTGATCTTGGTCTTGAACCCGGCGTACTTGCCGCCGTAGTCGTACAGCAGCCCGCCGTCCTTGGCGACCAGCGTCTTCTGCCAATCGTCCGGCAGGCAGATGGCCGTCTGCCAGCCGGGGGGCGCGTAGTGGAAATCCACGGTCCACGGGTCCGTACGACCCGCCGGGTCCTTCTGGGCCGACACGGCAGGCGCCGCACATATCGCGCCACCGCCGATCATCGCGATCAGAATTGCATTCCTGCGTCTCGACACGATGGGGTCCTCCTGAACAGACGAGTGGGATTTGGGCGCGCCAACGCCACCGTAGGTTTACAAGAAATGTACGATCGGCGTCAACGACCCTGAGACAGACGGGTGGGACGCTCAAGCGACCCCGAGGGACTCGGGTGAGCTTGGCCGTGGCCGCATCCGGCATCTTCGACGCATCGCCGTCGATCTGATCGATGCGACGTTGACGGGCGCCTTGCTGGCCGATAGCGTGATCCCATGCCTCGAGCCGACTACAGCGTCGTCATCAACGACCGGATGCTGCGGTCGATCAAGACGGGGGTCGGGCATTACACGGCCCAACTGCTCAAGTGGCTGCCGCAGGTCCAGCCGAACGCGACGTTCGTCCCGTTCCATGCCACGCACATCTCGCGGCGACGGCTCGAGGACGTGCTCGCCACCCGCGACGACCCCACCGTCGCCCTGCGCCAGCGATTCCGGATGCCCTGGACGGTTCGCCGCGTCCTTCACGCGGGCTACGGGCGCGTCTTTCGCGTCATCGCTCGCAGACGCGGCTACCAGCTCTACCACGAGCCGAACCATATCCCCATGACCTGCGACCTGCCGACCGTCACGACCCTTCACGACCTGTCGGTGATCCGCTTCCCGCAGTGGCATCCGGCCGACCGCATTGCGTGGTACGACGCGAACTTCCAACGCGGGCTCGAGCGGACGACGCACTTCATCACGGTGAGCCGGTTCACCCGAGACGAGTGCGTCCGCCACCTGGGACTGGACCCGGAACGGATCAGCGTGATCCACCAGGCGGCACGGGAGGCGTTCCTGGGCGGACCGGTTTCGGCCCAGGCCTGTCAGTCGGTGCGAACCGCCCTGAACCTGCCGGACCGTTTCCTGGTGTTCGTCGGGACGATCGAGCCCCGCAAGAACCTGATGGGGTTGTTGGAGGCCTATGCGGGGCTCGACCCGCGCCTGCGGGATGCCCACAAGCTCCTCGTGGTCGGCATGCACGGTTGGGAGACCGAGTCGGTCGAGCGACGGGTGGGGCAGTTGGGCGTCGCCGGCGATGTTCGTTTCGTCGGATACCTCAGCGACGAGCGGCTGGCGGCGGTGTTCACGATGGCCACGGCGCTGGTGTTTCCCAGCCGTT
>CAYOGX010000342.1:0-5732 GCA_964403235.1 uncultured Planctomycetales bacterium
TATTTCCTGGCCGGTCGGACCCTGCCCTGGTGGCTGCTGGGCATGAGCGGCAGCAGCACCTACTTCGACATCACCGGCACGATGTGGATGGTGTCGGTCTTTTACGTCCTCGGCATGCGCGGGATGTGGGAGCACTGGTTCTGGTGCTTCCCGTTCGCCGGGTTCGTGCTGGCGTACAAGGCCAAGTGGGCCTACCGAAGCGGCGTGCTTACCGGGATGGAGTGGCTGGTCTTCCGCTACGGACACGGCCGGGCCGGACAGGCCGCGCGACTCGTCTCCGTCATCATCTCCCTGATCGGCATCGTCCTGATGCTCGGCTACGCCGGGACCGGCGTGGGCAAATTCGTCGAGGAGTTCCTACCGGTCGAGCGATCGGTCGCCATCCCGCTGCTGTTCGCGTTCACGGGGTTGTACGTGGTGTTGGGCGGGTTCTTCAGCGTGGTCTATAGCGACCTGATTCAGACGATCCTGCTGTCGTTCGCCGCGGTGTACATCGCGGTGGCCGCGTTCGTGCAGATCGACCCGGCCACGTTCCGCCACACCGTCGGGGCCGATTGGTTCAGCGTCCAGCCGGTGTGGACGTTGCCCGACCCGCCGGCGGACTACGCCGATCCGTTTGGGCTGCTGGTCATGTTGTGGGTGACCAAGGGCATGATCGGGTTGTTCGGCGCGGCGGGTGGCGGGGCGGACTTCCAGCGTTTCCGCGCCGCGCGGAACGAGGCCGACGCGTCGAAGATCGGCCTGGCCTGGGGCATGGTGATCAGCGTGCGGTGGAGCCTGGTGATGGCGTTCACGGCCTTCGGCCTGTCGATCCTGGCCGACCAGGGCGGCACGATCGACAGCGAGCGCGTCCTGCCGATGGTCCTCAACCGCGTGTTGCCCGTGGGGGTCAAGGGGTTGGTGTTGGCCGGACTGATCGCCGCGTTCATGTCCACGTTCGACTCGGCCCTGAACGTGGCCGCCTCGTTCATCGTCAACGACCTGGTTAAGCCGGTGTGGAAGCGCGCAAGCCCCAAGGCGCTGATGCGCGTCAGCTATGCCGCGACGCTGAGCGTCGTGGTGCTCGGCATCGTGATCAGCCTGCGCACTGAGCGGATCAAGGAGATCTGGAACCCGATCAACTTCGCGCTCGGCGCGACGCTGATCGCGCCGGGGTTGTTGGCCCCCTATTGGTGGCGGATCGGCGGGTGGGCGCACTGCGTCAGCGGCGCGTGTACGTTACCGGTGGCCTTCTACGTCAAGCAGTTTACCGACTGGAACGAGCTGCGGTACTTCCCGCTGTTGGCGGGGATCAGCCTGGTCTCGTGCCTGATCGCCGCCTACGTGTTCTGGCCCGCGCCGACCGAGACGCTCAAGGACTTCTACGGCAAGGTCCGCCCCTTCGGCTGGTGGGCCCCGGTCCGCCGGATGCTCGCCGATGACGGCGAAGACCCGCGCAGGCCCGAACGCGACCGGCTCGACATCCCCGTCGCCGTGGTGGGCACGGGCTTTTTCATCGTGCTGTATCTGTTGATGATGGACGTCGTGTTGCACAATTGGCTCCGCGCCGCCTGCCTGGCCGTCGCCGTCGCGGCCGGCGGCGCGTTTCTCTACGTCGCGTGGTGGCGAAGATTGCGACCCATCGATGATGGCATCGCGCCCGAGCCGCGCGCGTAGCCACATCGGACACGTGCATCCATGGAGTCAGACATGCGCATTTCGGCCATGGTCCCCATCATCGTCGGTGCGACCGCGGTCGCTTCGGCCGAGTCGTTGAAGACCCGTTCGCTGTCGCTGGGCATCCACGACGGCGTGGTGACGGCGTTCACCGATCTGCGAACGGGCGACACGTACGTCGAGAAGATCACACCTCCGCTGACGGGCCTGCGACGACTCAAGGGCCGGGATCTGTGGAACCACAAGGCCACCGTGCGGACGACGCGGGACGCGGACGGGGCGACCTGTGTGGCGGTCTGGCGCGAGGACGCCGGTGAATCGCGCGTCACGACGCGCATCACGCCGCAGCCCGATGGCGACGTCCTGATCACACAGCAGGCCGGGTCCGCCTCGCCGGGGCTGGTCGGCGTTCAATGGGGCCTGGTCGTGCCCGACGCGTGGGACGTCCTCGTGCCGGGGCACAGTGGTCTGCGGTTCGGCGCGGACACGGCCTGCGAACGACGCCAATTCGATTACCCGATGAGCTGGGAAGCGCAGTTCGTGCTGCTCCAGGCCGAGCGCGGCGGCATGTTGATCTACGCCCTGGACAACGCCGAGCGCTACAAGGCCCTTCACGTCGAGCAGCAGAAGGGCCGATTCCTGATCGGCCTGGAGACGCGGTGCACGGCCCCGTTCGAGCCGGTGACCAAGACCACCTCGGTCCGATGGCGGGTCCATGCCTATCAGGGCGACTGGCGGGTGGGGGCGGGCGTATATCGAAGGTGGGCGGCCGAGACGTTCGGCCTGACCGAGATCACGGCCCGCCGGCCGGGGTGGGTCAAGGACATCCAGTTCGTCGTCATCGCGGGGCTCGACGAGAAACTGCTGAAGGCGCTGGCCGGCCAGGTCGAACCCCGGCGGACACTGATCTACGTCCCAGCCTGGCGGCGCGACGGTTACGATCGCAACTACCCCGACTACACGCCCAAGGACGGTTTCGCCGACCGGATGAAGCGCGCCCGCGCGATGGGGTCTCGGGTCATGCTCCACGTGAACTACTTCGGCGTCACGCCGGAGAACGCCCACTACGCCAAGATGAAACCGTATCACTGCGTGGACCCGTTCACGCGAGACCGACTGTACTGGGACTGGCAGCGGGCCCGTCCCCCGATCAAGTTCGCGTACATCAACCCGGCCGCGGCGGCGTGGCGTGAGCTGTTCGTCCGGCTGATGGTGGACCTGTGCGGGCGACTCGAGCCTGACGCGCTGCACCTGGACCAGACGTTGTGCGCCTTCAACGATGGGAACGGCCTGATCGACGGGCGGAACATGATGCAGGGGAACATCGCGCTGCATCGCGAGCTTCGACGGGCGCTGCCGGAAGTGGCCTTGTCCGGCGAGGGCCTGAACGAGATCACCTGCCGGCACGAGGCCTTCGCTCAACGGCACGTCTACGGGATCAATCACAGCGACCAGGACTGGAACGACGCGCTCATCGCGACGGCGCATCCGGTCAGTTCCGCGCTGCTGACGCCCTATGTTACGCTCTACGGGTACTTGGGGATGACCAACCCCGCGCCGCATGACTACTACTTCGCGTGGCGAAAGGCGTACGAGCGGTTCGGCGTGATCCCCACGTTGGCGAGACCCTCGATCGAGCAGTTGACCGAGCCGCCGCCCGTGGTCCGGGTGTTGCTGGACGAGGCCCGTTGGTTCCAACGGCACCTGCCCGTGCCCGACTTCGCGAGCCCCTGGGGGCCGGACACGCTGTTCGCCTACCGCACGTCCGATGGCGGACGGGCCGAGTATCGTCGCGACGCGGACGGCGTGGCCCTGGTCGTCACCAAGCCCAAGACGCACGTCGTCTCGCGCCGAATCACCGGGGCGACGTCGATCCGCCTGCCGGGCAGGGCCCCCGACTGGCGGGCCTATGACGAGCAGCGGCTGCTGGGGCTCGACCCGGCCTGCTCGTACGTCTACGTCGATGAGCCGCGCGACCTGACCGCGTTTCACGTACGCGCCCTGCCGTCGACGGCCCGGGTCCGTCGGATCGGGCTGCGGCCCGAGTTCGCCACGCTCTGCCTCGACGACCGCAGGAGCGTCGTGGCGGATCTGTGGCAGTTCGATGGCCCGACCCGCTGCGGCGAGCGGCTGCGAGACGGCACGATTCATCAGACTGACGGCGACACGTTTGAGTCTCAGGCGGGCACGCGCATCTGCCCACAGGGCGAGGGCATCTTCGCGCATCCGCCCTGGCGTGAACAACGTACCAAGGCCAAGGGCGAGACTCAGTCGCCCAACCCGCGCGCGGCGTGGATCGAGTTTGACATCCAACTGCCGGCCGACAAGCCGGCCCGGTTCGACGCCGGCGTCGGACTTCGCACCAAACACGCCGAGGAAAACAGCGACGGCGTGACGTTTCGCGTCACGGTTCGCGATAGGGAGGGCCGGTCTGACGCCTTGGCCGCGTCCCGACATTCGAAGCGCACCATCCCCGAGCCCGTGCGTGTGGACCTGGCCGCCCTGCGAGGGCGGTCGGTCACCGTGCGTCTCGAGACCGATCCAGGCCCGGCCGGCTCGGTCAGCTTCGACTGGGCGTTGTGGACACGGCCTCGCATCGTGCTGACCGAGGCATACGCTGCACCGGTTGAGGTCGTCAGCCCCCGTGATATCGTCGGCGTGATTTCGAGCTGCGACGGCCGAACGCCGATGCGCCGCGACGCAAACCGCTACACGCTGACGCTGGCCATGCCCGGGACGACCTATCTGCTGTTCACGGAACCTCGGCGGGTCGACCCGCCCGCTGCGCTGTGGCAACTGCCGTTCAGTCAGGAACTGGTCACCAGCGACGGGAGGCGGGAGCCCCCCCACGGGTTCTTGCAGGCCAGGGCGCAGGCCAGCGTCATCGGTGGGGTCAGCCGAGACGGGCTGTTTGCCCATCCGCCGTCCCGAGGGCAGATGCACGTCGACTGGCTAATCGAGCTGCCCGCCCAGCCCGTTAAGCTGACCGGGTTCGCCGGCATTCGCGACGGGGCCGAGGAGGGCTGTCGTGGCGTGGGATTCCGCATTGTCGTTAACGGCCGACAGGCCTGGCACCGCGACCTGCAGCCGGACGGCAAATGGCGTGCGTTCGACGTCTCGCTCGCGAGCCACGCCGGACAAACGATCGTCTTGACGCTCGTCACCGACGCACTCGGCGACTACACCTGCGACTGGGCACAATGGGGCGAGCCGAGACTCGTGCCCGCCGACTAGACGCCCACCGCGGCGGGTGCCCCGTCCTCGGTTCGCCAAGGCGCTAGTGCCGTTTCGGTCAGACGGTCTTGCGTCCAAGCGGGTGGCATGGGCAGGGCCCAACCCGTGAGGGTTGGGTTTTGCCCGTGCGAACGCCTGAATCAGCGTCGGCACGGGCAAGTTTCCATCCTCGCGGATGGGAACTTGCCCATGGCACCCGTTACGTCGCCGTGCGCGTCGGGTCGCCGGGTGACAAACCGGCCGGATCGTTCACCACCGCACCGTGCGGCGCCGGGACCGGGCCGCGGCGCAGCGGATCGTCCGTGTCCCGCATCCACCGATCGAACCGACCCCGCATCTCTTCGAGCGCGTCGCGCGTCGATGGGTCGTCCGCCAGGTTGCGGACCTCGTTCGGATCGAAGATCAGGTCGTAGAGCTGTTCGACCGCGACCGGCCGATCCCGCCAGCCGTGCTCGAGCCAGACGGTCTTGCTCGAGCTGTCGTCGCAGTTGGGCAGCACCGGTCCGGGCCGATCGTCGTAGCGGCGGATGTATTTCCATCGTTTGGTGCGAACGGCGCGCTGCGGCTCGTACGCGGCGTGGTAGGTGACCTCGGCAAAGATCTGCTCGTTGACCTCGTCGGCCTTCTCGCGGATCAACGGCAGGAGGGTCGTCCCCTGGAGCCAGTCGGGCGCGTCGATGTCGAGCAGGTCGCAGACGGTCGGGAACAGATCGACCTGTGACACCATCGCGTCGCACACCCGTCCGCCCACGAATCCCGACCCGCGGACGATGAGCATCACACCGATGCCGTGATCGGTCAGGTTGCACTTCATCCCCGGGAAGGCGAGCCCGTGATCCGTC
>CAYOGX010000343.1:0-5729 GCA_964403235.1 uncultured Planctomycetales bacterium
GACCGGTCTACACCGTATCCAATGAGAAACCGTATGCACCTGCTGCCTTCGTTCGGGATTGCCGGCTGATCCCGGACGGGGTTCTCTACCGTGTCGAGCCGCCGAGGCATCTCCCCAAGCCTCCCTGGCGGTGACGTCAGACCCCCTTCAGACGGCGCAACTCGTCGATCGTGCTGCGGACCGCGTTCGACATGATGATCGTATCGCACGCGTAGAAGATCGTGCCGAACCCCATGTCCAACGCCTTCTGGGCAAACGCCATGCTGCCGGCGAACGTCGAGGCGTGTTTCCCACAGGCCCGACACGATTCGGCCACCTTCTTCATGGCCTCGGTGACCTTCGGATGCTCGACGTTGCCCGGTTCGCCCGCCGACTGCGACATGTCTCGCGGACCGACCAGCAGCATGTCGATGCCGTCGACGGCGGCGATCTCGGCGCTCTTCTCGGCCGCGGCGAGGTTCTCGATCTGCACGATGACGAGCGTTCCTTCGTTGGCCCGTCGGCAGTAGTCGGCGATGTCGGCCGTGCCGTAGTCCCCCGCGCGGGCGGTCACCGCCAGGCCGCGCCGGCCTACCGGGTGGTATTTCGCCTCGCGAATCACCTGCCCCGCCGCCTCGGCGTTGTTGATGTGCGGCACGACCACGCCGCTGGTCTCGATCTCCAGCACGGACAGGATTCGCTGATACGCCCCGGCCGGGATCCGGACCACCGTACCCATCTGGTGCACGTCGGCCGCACGGGCCATGTCTTGCAGCCGCTCGAACCCCATCGTCCCGTGCTCGGTGTCGAGAATGACCAGGTCGAACCCGGCCAGCCCGTAGATCTCCACGATGTCCGGCGAGGGCAGATGCAGGAAACTCCCGAACACCACCTCGCCCCGCGCCAGCTTCTGTTTGACCGCCAAACCGTATTCGATCATGTGTCACCTATCTCATCGCTACGTTGATGCACGGGTGTTTCACCTGCTGATCCGATAATACGCTGCGTTCGCATGGGTAGTCTGCCATTCGACCCGGTGACCATCGACCTTCGCATCCACCGGACCCAGCTCGTGTTGCTTCGCGTCCAGGGCCACCACCCGCCATGGGCCGGGCGTCGCCTTTGGTTCGAGCCGATCCATCCGCAGCAGAACGCGAAATACCTTACCCCGCGGGAACACGGTAATCCACCACGCCGCGTCCTTGCGCTGCACGATGACGCAGCCGTTGGTCGCCAGCTTGCCGAAATCGACGACGGCCCCAGCGGGGTTGGTGTGGCCGTTGTAGGGCCCGCGCAGGGTCTCGGTCGGCAACGGCTTCAGCGTCTGCGGGGTGCATGTGATCCGGTCGCCCTTGATCGTCACCGTGCCGATCAAGTATCGCCCGCGGGCGTCCGACCTGAACGGCAGCTCGGCCCGGCCCGTCTCGTTGTGCAGGCCGATCATGATCCGGTAGTCCCCATCACCGACGCCTGCCGGCACGGTCACCTCATGCGGACCGTCCGTGACGACCTGGCCCGGTTCCCAGGTCGACACCGGCTTGGGAAGGGCATGATCGTTCTGAAACACGATGTGCTCCGCGCCCGGCGTCGCCGGCGAGGTAAAATGCACGAAGCACTGCCAGACCGATGCCGCCGCCATGCGCGTCCGCGGGTGCCACTGGTAGGTGATCTTGAATTTACGCGGTCCAGCAGACTCAAACGCCTGGACGCACGGCTCGGCGTCGACCATCGCCACGCGCATCTCCGGCTCGAACGACCGCGCGTCGGCGTAGATAACGCCGTCCGCCTCGCGATAGTCCGCCACGGCCTTTGGTCCCTCAAGGGTCGGCCAGGTCGTCGTGGTCACCAGCAGCCCCGCCGCTTCGGCCCGGAACCCGTAGCCACACAGCACGCCCTGCGGCACCGTCCAGTCGCCTTCGCCACCGTTGCACCATAGTTTCAGGCCGCTGTCGTATTCGACATGGACACGGTTACTGACGGGCCCGCCCGCCAGCGCCTGCGAAGCCGGCAGCATTCGACCGTTCGTCTCGTACGCGATCTTGACGGGCCGGGCACACACGTATCGTTTCTGGATCGGCGTGACGAGGTAATACTCCCGCAACACGTAGGGCAACTGGCGCCACGCCTGCTGTGCCACAAACCCCGCATGGCCGAACGCCAACTCCATCGCGCGGTACCGGTCCAACGACCGTGTCGCCGGTGGGCGCGAGTACCACCCGGCGCCGTAGCCGCTGCTCAACCACCGCTCCAGGTAGCCCATCCCATGGTTGACCATCTGTGGGTGGATCTTGAGCAGGTCGAAATCAAGCAGCCAGCTGGCGTTCTCGCCGCCGGACACCTGCGCCTCGGCTCCATCGAACAGGCCGGCCCAGAAGAAATGGCCATTGCCCTCGCCGAACAGCGGGCCTTCGTGGGTCTTGCGCTCGAACGCGAACAGCTCGGCGTGGGCGTTGAAGACGGCCGCGAAGGTCGCCGCGCCCGGCTCGCCGGCCCGGTGGTCCACGTGGAACCACGGCGGGACGCACGTGTGGACGTCCAGGTACGACGCGTTCGTCCCGTATCGCCGATGGATCTCGGGTGACTGCATTCGGGCGTACTTCATGATGGCCGTCGGCTTCGCGCCGTAACTCTGGATCTGCGTGCCCGCGTTGAACCACGCTTTGACCGGCTTGCCGGCCAAATCGAGGGACACGTCGTTGGCGTCGTACAGCTCGCTGTTCGGGTAGAAATCGACGTAGTTCTCGTGCAGCGACGTGCGATGCCCCAGATCGCGCGTCGTCTTGACGTAGTGGACCATGTCCCCGTCACCGCCGAGCCGCTCGTCCGCCGGGTAGTGGTTGGGCAGCGCGTTGTCGTAGCCGCTCCGCTGCCAGACGTGCTTGATGATGGCCGCGTCACGCACCCCGTAGCTCGCCAGCTCGGCGAACCAGTCGGCGTCGTCGCGATACCGCCCACCCCAGACGTCGAACATGATCCGCCCCGACAGATCGGCCAGAAACGGCGACGGCGGATGGGGTAGGTTGCACACGACCTCGCCGATCCGCGGCGCGAACGTGTAATACACCGTCGTCGCGACCGCGTTGCGCTTGCCGTTGGTCATCGGGCCGTAGTGGACCGACGTCTGGTCGTGCCGCGTCGCCTGCGAGCGCGTCCAGTCCACGACGATCGAGCCGAACACCTGCGTGTCGGGCAGATACCAGACCGGCCCCAGACCCAGGTACGGCACGGAAACGCCCCGTCGCAGCGGCGCGGCGATGCTCCCAAACCGCACCTCGCTGATCGCGGTCGCCGGCGAGCGCACCATGATCATCAATGACGACCCCAGCACTCGGAACTCGTTGATCACACGGGCACGGATCGTCCCGACCGCGTACTCGACCTCGACGCGCAACGGCTCACCGGACCGGGCGGGATCGGCCGGGCCGCGAACGCCGACCAGGCGAACACGGACGCCTGGCGCGTCGGGCTCCCACGTCTGCTTGCCGTCCGTCAGCACCACGCCGCTGCCGAGACCGACGTGGTAACTCCCACGCGTTTTCTGCCCGGGACCCACCACCATTACCCGCACGTCTATCAGGCCGGACGCAGCGCGTTCGCCATCCCGACGCGTTCGGATCGCATACGAGATTCGCCCTTCGTCGGCCGGCCAATCAATCTCGTAGCGGGCCACGCCCGTCGGATCCTCCCGGGTGAACCGGGCCGGTGCGGCAACCGGCCCGGTCGGGCAGCAGCCCACGTCGCCGCGATTGGCCAGTCGCTTCAGATCCGTTTGCCCGCGCCAGATCGGACGCACCGGCTGAGCGGCGCGTCGCTTGCCGACGATGATCCGTGGATCGCCGAACAACGAATAATCCCAGCTCGCATCGCCCTTCGGCCCTGGGCCGGTCTCGAGCCGAAGCATGATCTGTTGTCCCGCGTACGCCGTCAGGTCGAACGATAACGGCTTCCACGTCGCCGAATCGTAGTGTTCCTCCAGCAGCATCTTCTTCGCCCCACCGGGCGTGGCCACTGACACGCGGAAATCGCTGCCGTCGCTTCGGTTCGGCGCAGTCATGTCGGACTTCATCGCGATGGCCAGCTCCAGCTTGATCGGTTCGGCCCGGGGCAGTTGCAGCGGATATTCCGCGTAGGTCACACCCGTCCCGCCGCGCCACGGACAGTGAATTAACAGACAGGCCTTGTCATCCTGCCGACCGTACGGCGTGTAGCTGATCCCGGTCGCTCCGTGGAAATGGCCCGTCCAGCCAGGCGGCATCAGACCGGACCTCCCGTCGGCGTATACGTACCCGACTCGGCACAGGCCGATGTCGCTCAATCGCGTCTCGCCCGGCGGCAGAACGATCGGTTTCGCATCGGCTGCGGCAAACGCACTACACAACACCAGCATCAGATTCATGGGTCGACTTGCCTCCGGGATCCATGGGTCGGGGACTTGATAGCCGGCAACCGGCGCATCATCCGCTTGAAGCGCGGGTCCAACCGGACCGCGTCCAGGTGCGGGTCGGTCAGCGCGCGATCACGGCTGGGCTGATGATTGGCCAGGGCGCGGCGCAGCTTGTCCAGCGCCTCGGTGACGCGGCTCTGACGGGACAGCACTTGGGCCATGGCGTACCGTGATTCCGGCCGCCCCGGCATCAGCGCAACGGCGCGAAACGCCGCCGCCTTGGCGTCACTGACACGGCCAAGACTCAGGTAGACGTCCGCCAGCCCCGCATGCGCCAAGACCTTTTTGGGATGCGTCTTGATAACCGCTTCATAGCACCCGGCCGCGTCTTCGTGCCTGCCCAGTTTGCGATACGCCTCGCCAAGGTGGAAGCGCGCGTTCGGCACGCGCTTCAGATCCAGCGCCAACGCCTCGTTCAGGTGCTCCACCGCATCGGCCGGCCGGTCCAGCCAGATCAGAACTATGCCCAGGTAGTTGTGCGCGCGGGCGTTGGCCGGATCGATCTGGATCGCCTTGCCGTACGCCTCCGCCGCTTCTGGATGCCGGCCCAGACGGGTCAGCGCGATGCCCAGGTTGCAGTAGCCCGTGTCGTAGTCCTCGCGACGTTCCACCGCTTTGCGGCAGGCGTCCTCCGCCTCGGCGTATCGACCCGCCTTGGTCAGCACGGCGCCCAGGTTGTTCCACGCCTTGTGCGATTCGGGGCGTCGCTCGGTCGCGCGGGTCCACAGCGCCAGGCTGTCGTGCCAGACGGCCATGCCCCGTCGCGCCTGCCATCCGCACACCACCACGATGATTACGGCCACGACCGTCACGGCCACCCGCCAGACCGATCGAATCGCGCCCGACCACTCCACCTGCCAGAACGTCACGAACACGCCACCGAGCAGCACGAACAGGCCCGACGTGGGCAGATAGCTGTAGCGATCGGCCACCAGCTCGTCGCCGATCGTGATCAACCCCGATACCGGCAACAGGACAGCCCCGTAGCAAACCCAGACCGCCAGGCCAGCCGGCCAGCGTCTTCGCAGCAGCAGCAGGACCGCGCTGACGGCCACGACGGCGATCAGGGCATATAAGAACCGCGGCTCGGTCAGCCGAATCGTCTCCGGCCGCGGATACAGCGGGGACAGACCCGCCGGCCAGATGGTCTTGCCGATGTAAAACACCATCGCATGCGCGGCGATGGCCAGCCGATCGATCAGGCCCACCTGGTCCAGCGACCGCAACGCGCCGCTCCGCGCCTGCCCGATGAAACCAGCCACCACCGCCAGGGCGGCTAGAACGGTGTACGGCAGCTTCTCAATCA
>CAYOGX010000344.1:0-5727 GCA_964403235.1 uncultured Planctomycetales bacterium
AATACCGAAGAGCGAATCCTGAAGACCCTGAAGCTCTGCGAAGCCAAGGGAATCAACGCGATCGTCCTGAAGAACCACAACTTCAAGCGATTCAAGCTGAGGAAGTACTGGGACGAGTGGGGCGGGAAGATGCTCTGGATTGCCGACGTGATCACGCGGGACATCACCCGGTACGAGCGGCTGCTTGTCGAGCACCTCAAGCTCGGCGCATCGGCGGCCTACCTGTGGGGGGGCGCTACCGACACGTGGTACCACGAGAAGAAGCCCGGGCGCATCGTCAAGGCCTTCGAGATCATGAGGAAGTACGACATTCCGGTCGGCATATGCGCCCACCGGCTGGAACCGATCAAGTTCTGCGAGGCTGAGGGCCTCAAGCCCGACTTCTACATGATCACGCTGCATCACGACCGGTACTGGTCGGCCCATCCGAAGGCCAACAGGCGGTTCATCGAGATGTTCGATCGCAAGTCGCCCGATCACGCGCACTATCACGACAACATGTACTGCCACAAGCCCGAAGAGACCATAGCGTTCATGCGGGACGTGAAGGTGCCCTGGATAGCGTTCAAGGTGATGGCCGCCGGGGCCATCAGCCCCACGTCCGGATTCAAGTATGCCTTCCAGGGCGGCGCGGACTTCATCTGCGTCGGCATGTTTGACTTCCAGGTGGCCGAAGACGTGCAGACTATGATGGGGCTGTTCGCAAGAGGCATCAAAAGGCAGCGCCCTTGGCGATAGCTGGACTTGGGCTCGCGCCCCGGTGCATCACGCTGCTGCGGACCACCGTCTCGGTACCCCTACACGAGGACCGAGCCTTGCCCGGCTTCATATGAGCCGTCGGCTGACAGCCTACTGTGACTTGGCGGCCGCGGCCTTGCGCTGCCGGCGGGCCTTGTCGCAGTACCTGGCGACGACGTCCTTGTACACCGTCCAGAACCGGCGGATCTCGGCGATGGTCTTCTGCCGTTTGGGGGATTCCCAGTCGGGATCGTAGGGCCACCTCCGTCCGAGCATGAGCGTGACGGCCTCGGCGGCGCGGGCGCAGACGATGGGGGCGTCATCGTCCATGGCCGACAGAAGCGTGTCCATTTCCCCGTGGACCTGCGCCTGGCCGAGCGCGGTAACGGCCGCGGCGCGCACCATGGCGTTGTCGTCGGTGCGGGCCAGTTTGGCCAGGGCGGGCGCCGCGCTCGGGTCGGCCGCCCGGGCGTACGCCGTGGCCGCCCGCTGGCGGATCTCCGCCCGCGGATCGGCCAAGAGCGGCGTGATGTGTTCGACGGCCTTCAGGCCGAGGTAACCCAGCGTTTCGGTCGCACGTCGGGCGGCCAGGATATCCTCGCTGCGGGCTAGGGCGGCCAGGGCCTCGACGTCTCCGGCCCGACGAAGCTTCTCCATGCGGGCGTCGATCGAGTCGATCTCCGGCCCGCCCGCCCAGATCAACCGCCAGATCAGCACAGCGCCCAGAACCGAAGCTGTGGCGATGAGCACTCTGAGTCTGGTCTTCATCAAGGATCCTCGGACCTGCAGCCGCGCCCGGGTTCGCGGCGAACCGCTCAATTGTCCCAAAGGGTGGCCTGATGGAAGGTCGGGTTGATCTCGTCGGGGCGCTTGAGTTGCACCGAGCCTCCGGTAAACAGCACGTTGATCTTCCCCTCGTGGCGTGCAAAGATCGGTATGCCGGGAACCTCCCCGGCAAACACGTCGGCTGACCAGTCATGAGTCGATCGGGCCACGAACCAGGGGTAGTCCATCGCGACAATCTTCTCGACGTCATCCGTGAATCCGTTAACCTCGGCGTTTATTCCGTAGCTGGCCCCGCCCCCGAAGCCCACCACCCGCTCTGACCTGGCCGTTCCGTCCATCTCGGACTTGTACACGAGCACCTTGCGGTTGTTGGCCTTGTCGATCACGTTGAAGTTATACCCAGCAGGCGTGAGCTGCTTGACCCTGAGCGTGTACGTCCCGTCTGCGTTTTCGGCTACCCGAATCCCTATCTCAAAGTCGACGCGGTTGTTGTTCGGGTTGGGTATGTCCTCCAGGATATACCAGTAGATCGTCGGGTCCGGTCCGGGCACGTACGGCGGGGGATGGAAGGGCACGTTCTCTCGGAAGACCGCGGCTCCAAACTGCTCATCGGAAAGTTTGGCCACCCACGGGCCTTCAATGCACTCGAGATCGTAGCCTCTGGTTGTCACGTGGACGGCTATCAGGTCGGTCAGCGGGGCGTTCTGGGGGGCGTCCTGTGCTGACATGGGCCGGCCTATCGGGCAGTTGAACACTTCACTGTCATCGACGTACGCGACGAGTTGATCCGGCCAGTGTTCCGGGCTGAACCTCACCTTTCGCCCCCCGGGGTCGCTTCGGGTGAAGAGCACCAGGGCCTCGCCAATCCGACGGAGATTGCCCCCGCAAATCGCCGTACGGGTCGAGTGGAAAGCATTGCGCACACTCGGCGCCAGCAAGGCCAGCAACATCGCGATGATGGTCACCACGACAAGCAGTTCCATAATCGTGAATCCATGGTCGGCGCGTCGGTTCGAGTAGTCGATCATGTTGCCACCCACTGGCTCCGTTGACTATGTCGGCACATCAGAGACACCGCCTGCAGTCGCAGTCGGCTCTGTCCAATTGGCTCATACGCCAATTATACCGGCCCGTCGTTGATCGCAAGGAAAAAATAACCAGGCGCCACGGCACGGCCCACGGCCCCAGGGTCGTCGCCCGGGGTCCACTTCCTCGGCGGGCTCAGGGGCAGGGCGACGTTGTCGCAAAAGGCATGTCCGCCGCCGGGGGTGGTCTTGGTCAGGGTGATCACCGCGCTTCGAGCCGTCGGGCCGGTCTCGAACGTGACGACCTTACGGGTCCAGTCGGTGCTGTTGGTCGAGGCGACGACGGCCTTGCCGCCGAAGGCCTTCACGCCCAGGGCGACGGACTCATTTCTGCCCGAGACCCTCAGCCAGGCCGACAGCGTGTAGCGTGTCCGCGGGCCCAGGCCGGTGATGGTCTGCTCGACGCCGTCGGCGCCGCCGCCGAGGCGCAGCTCGCGTTTGGACGTTCCGGTGGCGTGGTTCCGGCCGGAGCCGAACGTGGAGTTGCCCCATCCGTTGCCGGGGGTCAGGCGGGCCTTTCGGGCGCCGGTCTTCGTCCAGCCTTCCAGCGTGGGCAGCTCGAAGCAGGCGTTGCGCACGAGGTTCATATACCCGATGGTCGGGCGTTTGAGCACGCTCGGCGGGGCGGGGCGGGCAAAGTCATGCCCGGCCTTCCAGGGCTTGGCGCCGAACTCGAGTGCGCCGATGTCCGGCTTGCCGTCGGGCGTGCTCATGCCTCGAATGACCAGGGCGGCGTCGCGGGCGGTCGAGCCGGCCTTCAGAGCGAAGTTGCGCCGGGCGGGGTCCACCAGCGCGGGGGACCTGGCCACGATGTTGTGCGTCACGGCCACGTGCTTCGGCAGGCGGACCGCGGCGTTGAGGATGTTGTTGTGGTATCGCACCCCGAACAGGTCGTTGCGCCGGGTGTGGTCGAAGGTCACGATCGGCCCGGTGTTCCAGCAGGTGTTGTGAAAGACCAGATTGTGGTAGCTGGGATTGTTGAACCGGATCGGGTCGCCCCGGACGTTCCAGACGGCGTTGTGGTGGACGATGACGTTGTGGCTGAGGTGGTCGAAGTAGATGCCCATGTTGCACGCCGGGGCGTGGTTGTCGTGCACGAGATTGTGGCGGATCTCCGTATTGCCGAAGTCCGTGTTGTGCCCGTAGATCATGCCGAGATCGCTGGTCAGCCAGCCCGCCTCCGACAGGTCGTTGTACTCGATGAGGCTCTCGGTGAGCCCGTGGACGTTGACGAGGTCCCGCCCGGAGTGGCGGATGGTGTTGTAGGCGATCACGTGCCTTCGCCCGGCCGCCGCCAGCGTGCCGCGCCACTTCGCGCCGTAGTTGCCGTGGTGGATGTAGCAGTTGACCAGTCGGTTGTCGCTGCCGCGCAGGTCCACAACGCTGCCGGAACTGTAGCCGAACTCGCAGTTAGCCACGTCGATTCGGCTGCCGTGGATCAGCACGCCGGCCTTGCCGGAGATGTCCTTCTCGTAGGAGTGGGCCACGTGCGTGCCTCGCAGGTCGCGCAGGACGATGTCGGACGTGGCCTTGTTCGTTCGGAGGCCGGCCGCGCGGAAGCCCAGGCCAACGATGCGAACGTGCGTTCGGGCGGACAGGTCGATCGCGTCCCGGCGGCGCTTGAACTCGATATCGGCGGTGCCGGGCGCCTTGCCGGTCGGTGGGCGAAGGTGCAGCCGCCCGGCGGCACGGTCCAGCCACCATTCCCCGTCGGCGTCCAGCGCCCGCCGCACGCCCATCAGCACGTACGGGTTGCCCTTTCTGGGGACATACCACCTCCTGGTCTGCTTCGGGGCGAACCTGAGCGTGTGCGTCCTGGCGTTGTAGGCGGTCACGCGCGCCGACCAGCAGATCCACTCCGACCCGCCCGCGCACCACAGCAGGGCGCCTTTCCAGGCGTCTTCGTCTCCGGTGAGCTTCGGGTCGGTCAGCGTGTCGGCCGTCCCGCCCCGGACCCGTGCCCGGACGGGCTTAAGGACCGTATGGCCGATGTCGGGCCAGCGGGCCTCGGTCAGCATCCGCCCGCCGGCGAAAACCTGGTTGCCGTCCTTCAGGTCCCACCCGACTGCGGCCGTGTAGACGCCCTCATCGCCTCGTTTCCAGTCCGTCAGGCCGTCGGCCCCGCTGACGACCGGCCGCTCGTGGCCATAGTTCCTGAACGTGATGTGCCGCCCCGGTGTGCCGCTCCGCACCGGCCGGAGCGTCTCGTGGTAGACGCCCTTGCGGATGAAGCACGTGTCTCCGGGCCGGACGGTCCCGGCGGCCCGCTTCAACGTGCGGAACGGCCCGTCCGTGCGGTCGGCCTTGGGCGCGGCAAGCCGGCCCGACCACTTGTCGTAGCCGTCGGGCGAAACGTAGAAGTTCTCCCCCCGCGCCGCACCCGGGCAAAGGGCACTCCACGCCATCACCGCAAGGCAAACCCGCCCGAACCGGCTGCGGCGTCTGGGTCCTGCCATGGCCTGATCTCCCTGCGCGCTGGTCATTCGGTCCGGGCGTCAGTCGGCCTGCCGAGTGGACACCGTTCTGACGACCTTTCCCTTACGGATGGTGGCGAACAGGTCCGGCCCATCGCCGGGGACATCGGCCCTGTCCAGCCTGATCCGCCGCCCGCCGAAGCGGAACACTTCAGCCAGGCCCGTCGCGGCGTTCCGCGCCGCCACGGCCAAGTGGGCATCCGAGCTTAGCCCGTTCACCTGCCCGGCGCCAAGGCAAACCGTCCAGACGACGTCGCCGAGTCGGCCCGTGCAGGTGTTTGGGCCCTTGCCCGCCAGGCGGAGTTTCGGCGCGAAGGCCGTCAGAAGCTCGATCGCTCCGGCGCCGCGGCGGACCACCCGCAGGTGTCGCATCGGCTGGCGAAATGCGCTGCCGCGAAAGTAGACGTCCGAGGCGCCCGCCCTGGCCGTCACGCCCGGCGTCAGGAACGCCACGTCCAGAGGCGCCTCGGGACGCCTGGCAAAGGCCCGGGCGTAGTCGGTGGGCCTGGTCCTGCGTGTGCCCACACGCTTGAAGCCGAAGACCGTGAACCGCCCGGCCTGTCCGGCGGGTTCGATAAAGGCCGCATGGTAGCGCCACTCGGCCTTGCCGGGGCCTGCCGGCTCGATGCGATCGAAAACCAGGA
>CAYOGX010000345.1:0-5725 GCA_964403235.1 uncultured Planctomycetales bacterium
AGAGCGCGAAGTGATCGGTGTCGAATCCGTTGCCCGCCATGCGTGCGACCAGGTCGTCCAGGTACGCCTTTAAGTCTCGCGCATAGGCCGCGCTCCCGAAGTCGCCGCGCAGACCCGGAATGCCGTTGAGCAGAAGAACCACGTCCTTTCCAACGAAGGGGGCCACGAAAGCGTCGTGTTTGGCGTAGTCAAAGCCGGCCAATGAGCCATGCTCGTCATACTCCGGCACGCCGTGCGGCCCTATGAACACGTTGTTGCCGTGGGCGAGCATGTCCTCGATGCTCGGTGCGTCGAGAGCGGCCCAGGCGCACAGCCGGAACGTGCCCGACGGTGCCATCTCAAAAGGCAGCACGTCGAGAACCACTTCGACGGGGGCTTCCGGTGGCGGCACGGCCTGGGGGTTCCTCGGGCCGTCGATGACGCCCACGCCGTTGAGCGCCTGCAGCCGTACGGTGATCGTGTGTCGGCCCGGTCGTACGCCGTCGGCGTCCAGATCCAGCCACAGCTCAGCGCTCTTGAGCGGAGGAACCGTCACCACGGCTGATTCGTCCAGTTCGGGCAGCGGATCCCATGCCTCCTTACCCAGGGAAGTTACCACACTGACCGAACGGTGCGGCGTGACGATAGGACCGCCCGGGGCAACACTGATCACCGCGCGGACCTGCAACGGATAGTCCGTCACGTTGAAGATCCCCAGCGTGATCGGCTCGTGTTCCCCGGGCACGACCCGCCGCCGAAGTCTCGCGGGATTCTTCGCGAGCGTCGGCAACTGCTCGTCGACGGCACGGCTCTCCCACAGTGCCCCTTCGAAGGCGACCATACTCGTGCTCGGGCCGAGTGTGGCTGCCCTTCTGACGACGTCGGCCACACCCAGTGCGCGTTGTCCACGGGCAACCAGCAGCGCCGTCTTCTCGAGGACCACCTGGGCCTCCGGTGCGTCGCAAGTTGACACCGCCTCTTGGAGAGACGCCACGGCATCGGCGTCCTCTTCGAGCACATTGGCTTGCCGGTGCAGCGCCGCCGCTGATAGCGGAAGGATTGCTGCGACATCCTCCGCAGACGTCCGTAAGGCCTTTGTCGCCCGTGCAACGACGGCCCGATCATTGACGAACGGTTGTAGAGCGATCTCACGTGTGTCTGAGATTAGTTCGCGTCCGTCAGAATCGCTCAGGCGCCAAGAGAAACGATAGACGCCCGGAACGATGGCCCTAACGGGCATGAGTAATTGTCCCCGCCGTCCGACCACGCGCGATGTGGCCACCTGGCGCATTCCGTCCGGTCGCAGACAGGTGGCGGTCGCCCTGAGGGGCTCTGCTCTGGGTTTGGGATTGCTGATGGCGAATCGGATGCCCTGGCCCGTGAGCACTTGATCCCATGCCAGGTTCTCGGGCACCATTCGCACGGCTTCCTTCTTCTGGGTTAGTCCGAACCACGCGCCGGTCTTCTGTTCGTTTCCGCGATAGGCCGCCCACTGTGCGATCGCGTCAACGGGCGCCCGCGTGCCGAAGCAGAACGTCTTGCCCGACTCGCCACCCGTGATCAGCATCTCCAGACCGTTGGACTCAGGCGTTATGTCGCCGAAGGCGGGCGTCACGTTGATCGTGCGGTTGTCGAACTGGAAGTCGAAGACGAACTGACCGCTTCGGTTGAGGACCATCAGATGGCCATTCTGCGTGCAGAAGGCGTATTCAAGCCGGCCGTCTCCGTCGACGTCGATGATGGCCCCGGCCGCGAGGCTCCGGCCCTGCATGTCGATGTCCCATAGGACGTCCCCGTCTTCGCCGAAGCGATAGACCGTACCGAGCTGCGTGATCACGAAGACGTCGGCGCGGCCGTCCAGGTCGAGATCCCCCACGGAGATCGTCGAGGCCACGGGGCCCCGCGTCGGGCTGCGCCACAAGACCGCGCCTTTGCTGTCGAAGCAGAACACCTGGCCCGCATTGGAGGCCGCCACGACACGCCCATGCCCGTCGGAGGCGGAGAAGATCACGGGTGCTGAAGTGGCCCACGTCTCGGACGTGCCGCCGATCTTCCGCTGCCAGAGGGCTTTGCCGCGCATGCCGAGGGCCGTCACCGTGCCCTTGCCCGTCACCACAACCACCTCGGGCTTGCCGTCCCCATCGATGTCGCCGACGGCCGGGCTGACGGGCTTGCCTTGTACCTGCGCCTGCCAAAGGACCTTCCCGGTCAGCGCACTAAACGCCCAGACGGTCCCCTTCTCGTCCGTCTGGACCACCTCGGGCGCTCCGTCGCCGTCGAGATCGCACACTACAGTCGCCGACCACGTGGAGGAGGCGTTCAACTGGGCCTGCCACACCCTCTGTCCCGTTCCGTCGAGGCAGGTGAGCAATCCCGCGTCGTCGGCCGCGTAGATCAACGACGGCTGCCCTTTGCGCGCCAGAACCGACGGGTACGTCATGAAGCGCTGCTTGGTCCGCCATCGCCACAGTTCCGCCCCCTTGCCGTCGAGCGCGATGATCTCCTCGCGGCCCGCAGCGATCACCTCTTTGCGGCCGTCCCCGTCGACGTCGGCGACGGTAGGCCCGCTCTCGGTGAAGGTCTTGAGATCTGTTGTCCAAAGGAGCCGGAGGTCGAGATCCTTGGCTTGGGCCGATGCCCCAAAGATCGCCGCACCGAAGACGACAACGCCGGCGGTGGCCGAATCTGCCATGAGTCTGCTCCTCGAACAGCGCCCGTTTCGCTCTCGCAGGTGTCGGTTCGGCGGACTCATTGACCCGGGCAATGCCTACGCCGCCCCGGGTGATAGTACCAGTTGCTTCCTGAGCCCGACAGCCTCTGATCTTCCCCCTGATTTCTGATCCAGACGGAGCGAGGAAAACCTGCTAGAGTTCGGTCATGAGATCCGGCGCTGCCGGGAGGAGATTCAGGTCAGGATATCGAGGTCCACGGAGGAGCAGACTGCCCTTATCCTGTGTCAAGCGGCGTCCGGAACGCCGGAGAATAGGAGACGTGCCACGATGAAAGAATCGACCACCGCGGTTGCTTTCATCGTTTTGCTTGGGTCGGCATTGTCGATCTACGCCGAAGAGACGAGGTTGGTCATGCCACTCGATCTTCCCGACCGAGAGATTGTCGTCGCCTACGAACGAGCGGCCGTTCAGAACGTGCTCGCGGCCGTCAACCCGAAGGTGTTTTCCGGCTACTGGTCCGTCTGCGCCGACGGGCAGGGCTTCGGCCATGGCAACACCTATCCCTCCCTCGACGGCCATCAGATGACGGATGCGCTACTCTGGTTGAGGCAGGTTTCGACGGTCAAGGCGAACTGGGACTACGTCCGGTCTTTTCAGCGTCCTGACGGCCTCCTGCCGCTGGCGATTCTCCCCGCGATGGCGGGAAAGAAGATCGGTGTCGGGCATGCGATGGCGACGGTGGATGCGAACGGTGGTCTCTATCGGCATTGGGTACGGGGAAATCCTCTGGCGGCGCTGGCGGGCCCGACGTATATCCAGAACGCAGACATCATCTTCCGGTTCACCCAGGATCGGGAGTGGCTCAAGGCGCAACTCCCGTCGATCAATCTTGCCGCCGACTACCTCTCGTCACTCGTCAGCGATCGAGGAGCCGTGAAAGGGGCGGGCTACTATGTCGAACGTCCCACGCGGATCGAGTCGGACGGGGTGACCCAATGCCACGCCGTGGACGCCTTCGGCCGTGTCGCTGCGCTCAATCGCGTCGTTGGTGATGACGCGAAGGCCAAGCACTATGAGAACCTTGCTGATCGCATCCAGCGGCACTTCGTCACCCGGTTCTGGGTCGGCGATCACTTCGCGGAGTACCTGCATCCGCAGCGCGGCTTGATCGCCACACACGGATTGACCGATGTAGACTGGGCTGCGCTGGCGCTCGACGTGGCCACGCCCGAGCAGCGGGGAATGCTCTGGCCGAAGCTCAAGGACGAGTCCCGGTTTCACTACGGCGGGATGCCCACAGGGATCTCCACGCGGCCGGAGACCTATGCGGATTGGGAATTCTCGCATCCCGATCGGCACGACTTGGCGGCCATGGGACGGGTCTGGCACTTGGAGGCCCGGGCACGCGCGCGGATGGGCGACGCGGAAGGGCTATTGGCGGGGCTGCAAAGAGTCAGCCGAGAGGGAGAAAAGCACGGTTACTATTGGCACGAGCGCTATCATCCCGACGGCAAGGGGGGGTGTATTGCCGCGGGGGTCGGCAAGTATTGTGAGTACGCCGCGAACCTGATCCGCATCGTCCAGCGATTCCTCCTGGGCGTCGACGTCCGTCTGGATGGGTCCGTCGTGCTTGCGCCCACCGTGCCTGCGGCGTTTTGGGAACGAGGCTTCGGACAGACGCTTTCGTGGCGCGGACGAAGCCTGTCCTATCGTTTTGAGCGTGATCGAGTCACCGGTGCCTACTCGGGCGACGGCGCCCAGAGGGTGGCTGTTCGGTTGCGTCGGGTCGGGACGGAACGTGTGGTGCGGGCGACCATCGACGGCCGAGCCGTCGAAACGGCACGGGAGGGAAATCTGACCATCATCGACCTGCCAGCAACCCGGGCAGACACGCCTTCTCGGTTTGAAGTCGGGAGGGCGAAGGGTCGGCAGGAAGACAAGTAACAGCCTGGACACAAGGAAGGGGTACGTCTTTGGACCGGGCTTGCCGGGGGAGAGGTGACCGCAAATCGGTCGCTTACTTTCTGAGGAGCCACACCTCGGCGACCTGGCACCCCCGGCCGTTGCCGCCCAGGCCAGGCTCTCGATACCACGTGAGCGTCAGCTCCCCGTCCGCGGTCGCTTCGCCGGGGATGTCGAACTCGAACGGTCTGTAGGGCCTACCTTTGCGCTTTGGCCCATGAATCTCAAACCGGTCGTCGGCGAGCATGCGGATCTTGACCGACGGCATGTCGCCTGCGTAGACAACGCGGACTCGGTACTGGCCGGTTGGATCAAGATTCGAGTACTTCATCTTCAGCGGGGCATCATGCAGCGACTCGGCGTTCCGCCACCAGGAGATCGGGTAGTTGAGATACCCTCTGCTTCGGACCCCGAAGCCCACGAGGGATGATTCAAAGAATGCCGGATCTCTGTCGAAACCGAGGCCCCTTACCAGGCGCGGCTGTTGGGTCAGGTTGCCAAGATCATCGTAGGACCCACCTGGACCGGGATTCGTCCAGTCAACGATCTTCTGTATTTCCTCCAACCGATCCTTCTCGCTCGACTGCTGGCGAATGCTGTCAAAGCGTCTCGTGAGCCAGATGCGGTTGTTGAGCGGCATGTCGATGGTATCCAGGTTGGCACCACGGCCAACGGAGATCGCCTTGTACCGGCTCACGCTGAGCTGCATGCGTATGCTCTGGTACAAGGCCTCGGCAAGTTCGAAGACCCTCGCCCGCCAGGCCTGTGCCGGCGGGTCGGTCACAGCGAGATCCAGAATCGCCTCGGCCTTGGACATCACCCGCAGTGATCCCATCTGTTGCGCCGATCGCAGCACGTCCATTGCACGTTCTTCCAGACTGGTCTCGTAGAGCAAGCGGCTACGGACATAGGCGTCGTAATACGCGCGATACAGCGCCTGCTGAAATCGCCAGTTGAGCAGCCGTTGGGGTGAGGCCGCCTTCTCCATCGATTGGAATTGCTGAAGCGTCGTATAGACGTTGTTGTTCGTGAGCAATGGCCCTTGCCAGTTCCTCTCCAGGGCTAGCAACCCTTGGGCGAACTCGTCGGTATGGTCGTCGCCGATGAAGATA
>CAYOGX010000346.1:0-5710 GCA_964403235.1 uncultured Planctomycetales bacterium
CACTACCGGCCGGACGAGGTCCGCGTGCCCGGTTTCCTGCCCGATCTGCCCGACGTCCGCAAGGAGGTTGCACAGTACTACTCGGCCGTACACCGGTGCGACGAGACCGTCGGGCAGGTCATTCGTGCACTGGCCGAGACCGGCCAAGCTGCGAATACGCTGGTGATGTTCCTGAGCGACCACGGGATGGCCTTTCCGTTCGCCAAGACCAACTGCTACCTCAACAGCACGCGGACGCCGTGGATCGTCCGCTGGCCCGGGCGGGTCAAGCCGGGCGGGGTCGATGACGCGCATTTCATCTCCGGTATCGATTTCCTACCGACGATCCTGGACGCGGCGGGCCTGCCGGGCGTCGACGGCGTGGACGGGCGCTCGTTCCTGCCGCTCCTGGCCGGGCGTTCGCAGAGCAGACGGGACAAGGTCTTCACCCTATTCTTCCAGACCGCCGCCCGCAGGCAATATCCCATGCGGTGCGTGCAGACGCGGCGGTTCGGCTACATCTACAACGCATGGTCCGACGGCAAGACGGTGTTCAAGAACGAGTCGCAGTCGGGCCTGACCTTCAGGGCGATGCAGGCGGCGGGCAAGGACGACCCGGCCGTCGCGGCGCGGGTCAAGCTGTTTCAGTATCGTGTCCCCGAGGAGTTCTACGATCTCCAGAAGGACCCCGACGCGCTAAAGAATCTGATCGACGATCCCAAGGTCAAGCCCCAGATCGACGTGATGCGCAAGGCGTTGCTCGATATGATGGTGCGGACCCAAGACCCCTTGCTGCGGACCTTCAAGAAGCACATCGGTCATTCGGTCCCCTGATTGGGCGGGGGCAGCGACTGGTCGGACCGGTACGGCGTTGTTGTCGAGGAATTTGCGCTTGAACTATCCGCCCTTGGCTGCTAGGGTTATCTCGAAATCGACGTTGGGAGAATCCAACGAGCGCCGTCGCAACGTCCGATGGGTCGGAGTCGCGCACGGCGGAAGAAATGGATTTCGGTCTGACCGACCCGGCACCCCGTCCGGGTGATCTCGCGTGTGGTTCACGATGATCCGACACCTCCCCTCGGTGCTAGTGAATCCCTGCTGTCTACTGATATTGGCGGTTGCGCGGCCGGTGTGGGCTGACAACGGCGACCCCTTGGCTGAGATCAAGGACCTCCGCACCGCCGATTTCCTCGACTCCAAAATGCAGGCGACCGTGAGGACGTGGATCGGCAAGCAGGTGGAGATCCTGCTGGACGAAGACGCGGAACTGTCGGACAAACGCGGTATCCGGCAGGTGTTCAATCGGGCGGTGGGCGCGTCGCCGGCGGCCACGCCTGATTTCAAGAAGAAGTTCACCAGGGCGACGGTCGAGGCGTTCAGCGAACACTTGGCCGAGGGCGAGCCCACCGGCGTGCTGATGATGGTCATGATTCTGCACGACCTGCGCGACCTGCTGCCGGTGTCCGCGTTTCAGAAGGGGGGACTGCTGCCGGCGCTGTCCCATCCGCTGCCGGCGGTCAAGTATTGGGCGGCCAGGACGATCCGGCTGATGCACCCGTCGTTCGGTGACTTGTCCGGGCCTCGACAGGCCGTCATCGCCGCGCTGCGCGAGGCCGGTGTGCGGGAGACCAACGGCCAAGCCCTCCACGAGATCTATCTAGCGCTCGATTTCAGCAAGACGGTGGGCCAGGTGGGCTTTGCGGACGAGGTGACCCAGGCGCTGGTTGACGTGTTCGAGGCCCGCGGCGAGGGCTACGCGACCGGACGGATTTCGGTGTCCGACGGCGAGGTGGCCGGGCTGACGGCCATGTCGAAACTTTCCGGGCCGATGGCCGAGCCGGGCCAGGCCCAACTCCGTAAACGATACCTGACCGCCCTGGGCCGCATGCTCTGCCGCATCGTCGATGACTACACCGGACAGTTGGAGATGGGCAGCGACCGGCTGGATCGTAACCGCAAGCTGCTGCTCCGCCGGTTGTTGCTCGTGACCCGGGGGATCGAGAAGGAGCTCGGTCGGCTCGTCAAGGCGGCCGGGATCAAGGACAACGCCGACCACGACCTGTACGGCAAGATGCGAGGCGGGCTGGAGGCGGAGATCCTGGTCGAGCGGAACAAATGGTGCGGCTGGCCTCCCGAGACCAAGGGGGTCTTGAATCACAAGACCCTTGGCGTGCCGATCGGCGCCGGGTACACCGAGATCAAGAACCGCAAGCCCGAAACGAAGCCGGCCTCGACCCAGCCCAAAGCGTCCTCGAGCGGTTAGCCCCCCGTTTGCTTGCATGTCCGCGTCGGCAACTGTATCTGTGCAACCGTGGGCAGGTTCTTCGCGATCACGATGTTCGGCGTCGTCGCGCTCGGCCTGGTGACGCTGGCCTGGTCGGCGCGCGAGCGCCGCGCCGATTTCACCTACGTCAATGCGCTGGAACCGCGGACGCTCGACCCGGCCCTGGTCAGTTGGGTCGACGAGTTCCGGCTCGGTCGGGCGTTGTTCGAGGGGCTCGCCCGCCTGAACGATCGGACGTTCCGGCCCGAGCCCGGCGTGGCCGAGCGGTGGCTCGTCAGCGCCGACCGGAAGAGGTACGTCTTTGATCTCCGCTCGGACGCTCGATGGAGCAACGGCGATCCGGTCACGGCCCACGAGTTCGCGTTCGCGTGGCGGCGCGTCCTGACGCCCGCCGTCGCCAGCGAGTACTTCTATCAGCTCTACCCGATCAAGAACGCCCAACGATACTACGAGTCCCGGGGCGATCGCGACCCGTCGAACGACCTGCCGTTCGAGCAGGTGGGCGTGCGCGTCCTCGACGACCGGACGCTCGAGGTCGAGCTGGCCTATCCGTGTCCGTATTTCCTGAACCTGGCGGCGTTCCTGACGCTGGCGCCGGTGCACCGCCCGACGATCGAGCGATGGGCGTATCGCGACGGGGTCGTCCTGCCGACCAGGCACCTGTGGACGCGACCGGGCAACATGGTCTGTAACGGGCCGTTCGTCATCGAACGGTGGCAGTTCAAGCGACGGATCCGCCTGCGCAGGAACCCGCACTACTGGGACGCCGCCCACATCCACCTGGCCACGATCGACGCGCTGCCGATCGAGGACGTCAACACGGCCCTGCTGGCGTACGAGACGGGCGCGGTGGACATGATCTCGACCGTGAGTTCCATGGCGGCGCGGGCGTTGTACGCCGCCAAGGGCGCGGGCGATCGCGACGATTTTCATATGTGCCGCTACTTCGCGACGTACTTCTATCGATTCAACTGCAAACGCCCGCCGCTGGACGATGTGCGCGTGCGCCAGGCGCTCTCGCTGACGATCGATCGGAAGGCGATCTGCGAGCGGATCATGGGTTTCGGGCAGGAGCCGGCCTGGTGTTACGTGCCGGCCGGCAGCGTGGACGAGATGGTCCAGACCGACGCGGATGATCGACCCCATCGCTACCGGCCGGCCCGAGGCCTTGGGCAGGACCTGACGCCGCCGCAACGGGTAGACAGGGCCCGACGACTGCTCGCCGAGGCCGGCTACCCCGACGGACGCGGGCTGCGACCGCTGGAGCTGCTCTACAACCGCCTGGAATCCCATCACCTGATCGCACAGGCCCTCGCCAAACGGTGGCACGACCAGCTCGGCGCGCGGATCGATCTCAAGCAGCTCGAGCGGAACGTCTTCAGCCCGCGGGTCGAATCGCTCGACTATGACATCGCCCGGGGCGGGTGGATCGGCGATTACATGGACCCCATGACGTTCCTCGACATGTACGTCACCGACGGCGGGCACAACCAAACGGGGTTCTCACATCCCGAATACGACCGGCTGATCCGGGCCGCCATGCAGCAGCCGCATCCGGGCAAGCGCTTCGACATCCTGCACCAGGCTGAGACGCTCCTGGTCGGCGAACAACTGCCCATCGCGCCGATCTACGAATACGTCGGCTACTTCCTGTTGAACCCCCGGTTCGAAGGCATTCGGCCCGACAGCCAGTTGAACCTGCTCTTGTATCGCGCGTCGATTCGTGGACAGGATAGCGTCGCCGCATCCCCGGCGGCGTGGATCGGGCCTATCCATCGGACGGGATGGCTGCCATGACGGCCTATGCGTTCCGGCGATTGTTGCAGGTGCCGTTTGTCCTGCTGGTCGTGTACGCCGGCAGTGTGGCGCTGGTGGCGATTACGCCGGGCGATCCGCTGGCGACCGGCGAGCGGGAACTGACCCCGGAGGCGCGGCGGGCCAAGGAGATCAAATACAACTACGATCAGCCGGCTTTCAAGCGCTACTTCTACACCTGGCCCATCAAGCGGCTGCTGATCGACCGCGATCTGCCCGCACACCGATACGAAGACTGGACCGTCCCGGAGATCATGCGGGCGAGCCTGCCGGTCTCGCTGCAACTGGGACTGTTCGCGTTTTGCCTGGCCGTGGTGGGCGGCGCGACGGTGGGCATCCTGTCGGCTGCGCGACGGAACACGTGGCTCGACTATCTGTCGGTGGCGCTGGCGATGGTGGGGGTCTCGGTGCCGCCGTTCGTGGTCGCGGCGGCGCTGCTGTTCGTCTTCGGATTGTGGCTAGGCGTGTTGCCGATCGGCGGGTGGGGTCAGGTCAGTCACGTCGTCCTGCCGGCGGTGACGTTGTCGCTGCCGTTCATGGCCTACATCGCGCGGCTGACGCGGGCGGGCATGCTCGACGTGATCGGGCAGGACTACATCCGGACGGCCCGGGCCAAGGGCGTCAGCCCCAGGCGGGTCCTGCTGGTTCACGCGTTCAAGAACGCGTTCCTGCCGGTGCTCAGCTATCTGGGACCGGCCGCGGCCGCCATCCTGACCGGGTCGTTCGTCGTCGAGAAGATCTTCACCGTGCCCGGCATGGGTACGCACATCGTCGAGTCGATCAGCAATCGCGACCAGACGGTCATCCTGGCCACCGTGCTGACGTACTCGGCGTTTCTGATCCTGTTCAACCTGCTGGTCGACCTGGCGTACGGGCTGATCGACCCGCGGATTCGATTGGGAAAAGAAGGATAGGGTTCGGGGTTCAGGGTCTAGGGTTCAGGGTTCAGGGGTCGAGGTCTAGGGAATGGCGCTAAAGACCTATCGGGACTTGGAGGTCTGGCAACGGGCGGTGGACTTGGTTGTGGAGGTGTATCGCTTGACAAAGGTCTTTCCTTCCGAGGAGAGATTTGGTCTGACCAGTCAGTCTCGTCGGGCGTCGGTGTCGATCCCGGCGAATATCGCTGAGGGATACGGTCGGACGCATCGCGGCGACTACCTGCGTCACCTATCCATGGCCCGCGGATCGCTGACGGAACTGGAGACCCACTTGACGATAGCCGTCCGCCTGGACTTCATCACGCGCGACCAAGCCATGGACACCTGGAACCTGTGTCAGGAGGTCGGCAGAATGCTAAACAAGCTAATACGATCACTCGAGCAAAGATCGACCCCTCGAAGGCAAGACCCTGGACCCCGAACCCCGAACCCTGAACCCTTGCCCCCTGCGGGCATGGAGAGCGCTGATCAAGCAGATGAAGCACAGTGAGGGAATCAACGTTACGGATGCCGAAGTGACCGAGCCGGCGCTCGGCACAGGCGCTTCGGCTTGGCGACGGTTCGTCCGTCATCGGCTGGGCATGGCGGGCGGCGCCGCGCTGGCGGCGATGCTGCTGGTGTGCTTCGTTTCGCTGCCGCAGACGGTCGGCCGGTTCGACGAGCAGGATCTGAGCGGCAGTCTGGCTGCACCGTC
>CAYOGX010000347.1:0-5702 GCA_964403235.1 uncultured Planctomycetales bacterium
TGAAGTGGAGGAGGACGTCCAGGCGGCTGGCCCCGACGGCCCGGCGGATGCCGACCGGGGGGGCGCTGCGCCGTTGTTCAGAATGTAACCCTTTGAAAACAGGCGTCTTGCAAAAATGTAGGGCGGAAGCTGAGCCAAGGCAAAAAAACGGGCCGGCTGGTTCGCCTTTTGCCGATACCACGCATAAGATCTAAGGCCCGCGACCGATGCCGGGTCGTGATCTGTGTCGTTTGGGTTTCAGTAAGGCTGTGCCGTGGGGGCGAGAAGCGGGTCCATTCTGGTGCTATCGTGCAAGATCCGTCCCGGCTGCGACTTACGGCGAGAAGACAAAAGGGCGCAACTGTGTTTCGGTCCAGGCGCAAATCCCGACTCGATCGGGTACTCATCGATGTAGCCACGCAACGGGACTTCCTCGTCACCGACGCGCCGATGGCCACCAAGAATCGCGCGGCGGTTATTTCCAATATCCGGGCCTTGATGGGGTGGGCGCGTGAGCAGGAGGTCCCCGTGGTCTCCTGTATCCAGGCCTTTCGGCCGACCGATGACCTGAACGGCTGCCCCCGCCACTGCATCGACGGGACGCCCGGGCAGAAGAAGATGCCCTTCACGCTCCTGTCCAAGCGGGTCCTCATCAAGGCCGACAACAGCTACGCCGTCCCCATCGACTTGATGCAGCAACATCACCAGGTCATCTTCCGAAAGCGGACGGAGGACCTGCTGGCCAATCCCAAGGCCGACCGGCTCCTCAACGACCTCCAGCCGGATCGGTTCATCCTGTTCGGCGTCGGTCTGGAGACCTGGATCCGGCTGCTGGCCCTGGGCCTGATGATCCGGCAGAAGCGGATGTGCGTCGTGAGCGACGCGTGTGGCTACTGGAATCCCGTGGCCGCTGATCTAACCCTTCGCCAGCTCGAGGCCAAGGGCGTCCAGATCGCCAAGACCCAGGAATTGATCGTCACCGAGCCGGCCCCGTCCAGACGCCGAACCCGACCCGCCATCGAGAAGCTTCACGAGCTCAGAGGCACCGGCTAACGCTGGGGCCCCTGTTACCCCGCGCGGTCACCAGGCGCCTTGCGCGCCGCAGGCACCCCTATTCACGTTGTCCTACCGTCTCGCCCGTCCGTTGTGCTTGATCGGCCTGGAGCGGGGTGGTAAAAGGTGACGCTGATCTGTTCTCCGAAGAGGGCGGCGCGGTTGACGGGATAGGGTTCATGACCATCGTCTGGGGTATCTGGCTGGCGTCGCTGGGCCTGGTCTGCTTGGTGTGGCTTCTGCGGCACAGACACCTCAACCGGTACCAGCGCGAGGAGGTGCCCCTCGAGAGCGGCATGTACCCGGGCCCGCCCGTCGACGCGGCCCGACTGAGCGTCCTGGTGGCCGCCAAGGACGAGCAGGACAACATCGAGGCCTGCCTCCGGTCGATGCTCGACCAGGACTACCCCGATTACCAGTTAATCGCCATCAACGACCGAAGCGAGGACCGCACCGGGCGGATCATGGACGCGATCGCGGCCGAGAACCACCGGTTGACGGCCGTACACGTGCGTGAGCTCCGCGACGGATGGTTCGGCAAGAACAACGCGATGCGCGAGGGCTACGAACGCGCCGACGGCGAGTGGCTGTGCTTCATCGACGCCGACTGCCGGCAGACCTCCCGTAGGACCCTCAGCGTGGCGATGCGGTGCGCGACGGAGCACGGGATCGATTTTCTGTCGGTTTTGCCGCGGTTGGAGACGCAGAGCCTGTGGGAGCGGATCATCCAACCGGCCTGCGGCGCGGTGATGGTCTTTTGGTTCAACCCGTCGAACGTGAACGACCCGAATCACCGGTCGGCCTACGCCAACGGGGCATTCATGCTGATCAAGCGGAGGACCTACGAGGCCATCGGGGGGCACGAGCCGTTCAAGACGGAGGTGAACGAGGACATGCACATGGCCCGCGCGGCCAAGGAGGGGGGGCATCGGTTGCGGGTGGTCGAGAACCGGGATCTGTACGTGACGCGGATGTACACGAATTTCCGCGAGATCTGGCGGGGGTGGAGCCGGATCTTCTACGGGTGCTTCGAGACGTTCCGCCGGCTGCGGATCTCGCTGCTGGTGATGATGTTCAGCGGTCTGCTGCCGTGGTACTCGGCCCTGGCTGGCTGGATCATGGTGGGCGTTCGCGGTTGGAACCAGGCCGGGCCGTGGCGGGCCGTCGCGGTGCTGGCCACCATCGCGGTCCTGTGCCAGCAGTCCGTGTTGACCCGCTACTACCGGGTGAGCCAGGCGAGTCCGCTGCTGGCCCCCACCTACCCGATCGCGGGCACGCTCGTCTGCGGCATGCTCCTCAACGCCATGGCCAAGCTCGGCGGGCGGACCGCCACCACGTGGCGAGGCACGACCTACCGCGGCGACAAGCTGGCCGCCAGCTAGCCCGACGTGGGCCGCCTTCCTGCGGCTAATCGTAGTGCTTGAAACGCGGCCATTCCTGGCGGATCGAGACCTTCGGTTTCCGGCAGACGCAGACGGGCACGTTGTTCTCAATGCAGTGTTCGCCCGTAATCGTGTCCGCGCGTTCGACGCTTTCGAAGAACTCCTCCAACGCCTCCCTGCCAAACCCCACGACAATGACGACGTCAAACGAGGCCTCGCCGGGTCCCCAGAGGTAGTAGCTGTTGTGGCCGCTCATGGCGCGTGGCAGGTTGTAGGCCCGGCCGAAGAAATCGATGGCGCCGGCCTGACCGTAATTCCCTGCGAAAATGACACAGTTGGCCTGCTCCTGCGGGGTCAAGCGACGGTGGACGCGGGCTACGGTGGCGGCCTGATTCGGCCAACCGTGCTCGTCGTGGAAGTCGCCGGTCACCTCGTGCACGTCGTCGAGAAGCCCCCCCATGACCAGGGAAATGTATCGGTCCACCTTATCGATCGGAAGGACCGGCAAGCCGACCGGCGCGAGCCCGATCCCACCGGCGATCAGTAGGACGGTGACGACGGGCTTGGCCCAGTTCCACCGGCGTCGCTGGATGGCGGCCTCGATCGCGACACCACCCGAGGCGAGCAGCATGGGATAGGCCGGCAAAAGGTAGTAGATCTTGCTCTTGGCGGCCAGCAGGAGCACGAACACGACGACGTAGATCCATCCCATCATGCGATAGGGTTTGGCCTGCTTGGCCAGCAGATAATAGCCGAGCCCGGCCAACCAGATCGGAAAACTGAACGGGTGGAGATAGAGGATCTGACCGGCGAGAAACTCGAACAGGGAGATCCGACTCATCACGCGGGCGTTGACGTCCCGGACGAACTCGAGCGTAGGCCAGTCGTGCCGGATCTGCCAGATGATGTTGGGCATGAAGACGGCCAGGGCGATCAGCCCGCCCAGCCAGAACCATCCGCTCAAGAGCTGCTTGCGGTGCGGCGTCAGCACCAGACCGACAACGACACCGACGCCGAGAAACACTGTGGTCGGCTTGTTCATCAGCCCGACGCCCGCCACCAGGCCGATCCACAGCCAGTACCTCGGGTTTCCCGTCTGTACGAGCCGAATGAGCAGGTAGCAGCACAGGCCCCAGTAGAGCGGCTCGAACGTCGGGATGTGCAGCATGTTCTGGGTCCGCAGAAACGCGGGCGCGATGATATAGGCGAGCGCCGCCAGGCATTGTCCGAAGCGTCCGGCCCCGAGCCGCCAGGCCATCAGACCCGTCAGCAGGACGCACGCGGCGCCGGCCAAGGCTGGAAAGAGGCGCAAGGCGAAGAGCGAATCACCGAACAGCGTCCGCGATGCCTGCGCAATCCAGGGCACCAGCGGCGAGTGATCGACGTAGCCCCAGTCCAGGTGCTGGCCGCAGGCGATGAAGTAGAGCTCGTCCCGATGGTAGCCGTACCGGCCGATCAGAACGAAATGCAGCATCAGCTTGAGCAGGGCCAGGAAGACGAGAAGGGCTTGGTCGCTGAGAAGGAACCGGCGCGTGGCAGTCGTTCGATTCATGCCCTGTGCCCGAGCGGCGGTGTTCAAAACGCTGAGGATATCGGAGGGATTGTACCGTCCGCGCGGGTCCGTGCAAGGAACGGATCGCCACGTCCGTTGCCGCGGGCGCAGGAACCGCGTTCTGCCTCGAGGTCGCGGGGCATCGGCGCGCAGAGAGGCACGCGTGCACCGTCTCTGCTTGTCGTGAGGTCTTGATTAATCTTGCGAACTGGAAGCCTGCACCGCGTGCGAGGTGCCCTGCGTCTGGGCCGTCGGCGAGGAGGCGATCCAGTGCGGGTAGCGCTCGGACCCGAAGTAGTCCTCGCCGTAGAGCGGGCGGACCAGGGGCTCCGGCAGCAGGGCGGTCAGCCAGAAGCTGTGTCGTCGGGCGTCGATTTCAGCCTCGAGGTCGCGCCGGTCCATGTCGAGGCTGTTGACGCGGAGCTTGTCGGCGGCGCGCTGGATGGACTCCTCGGAATCGGTCTGGTAGGCCGACAACAGTTCGCTCACGTTCACGATCCGCAGCCGCTCGGCCGCATTGCTGTCCTTGGTGGCCGAGTAGATCAGGTGTTGACCGTCCGGCGACCAGCCGACGCAGCGGTCGGAGCCCTGGTTCTCGGTGACGCGCGCCTTGTGCCGCCCGTCGATCGTCATCATCCAGACGTCGAGATCGCGATCGCTCCACTCGGTCCGGGCCGAGTCGGGGTCGAACTGTCGGTTGGAGACGAACGCGACGTGCCGGCCGTCGGGGCTGGGCGCGGGGTAGATGTCCATGCCCGTATCGACGGTGAGCTGCTGCTTGTCGCCGGTCGCAAGATCGAGCCGCCAGATGTCGGCGTTGCCGGAGCGATCGCTGCTGAACAAGATCGATCGGCTGTCCGGCATCCAGGCGAAGGAGGTGTCGCTGCCCTCGTAGGTGGTAACCTGGCGGGGGTCCTTGCCGTCGGCGTCGGCGATGAACAGGTCGTTGTTGCCGGGGACGTTCGAGACGTAGCCGAGCTGCTTGCCGTCCGGGCTGAAGGCCGGGAAGTCGTTCCACCGGTCGTCCTGGATGAGCGGGATGATCTCGCGTTGGCCGATGTGGACCTTGCAGATGTCGGGCGTGCCGGCCACGTTGCTGACGAAGACGACCCACTGACCGTCGGGCGACCAGCGGGGCTTGTCGTTCCAGAAGCTGCCGAAGGTCAACTGGACCAGGTCGTCGGTGTCCAAGTCGAGGTACCAGACGTCATAGTCGCCGTGCTTGCCGCTGGAGAACACGATCTTTCCGCTGAGACCGGATGACATAGGGGCGCCTCCGTCGCTAGAAGGTGGCGATGGTCGAGCGGGCTCCCTCGAGCGCGTCGGCCGTCCGGAACGCCGCGGCGCAGGGCCACACCCGGGCCGCGGCACGTCACTACGCTATCAGCGTCGGCACCTTGTTTGGGGGTCTTTAGCTATCCCCGGACCGGGTCGGTCGGACCCGCACGGAGGAGCGGCGCACATTCCGCCATAACCAATTGGTGTACAGGATGTTGTGGGAATGGCGCCTATTGTCGTTGGGAGGGGTCCCGCGGCCCCCGGCCGGTGGGACCGGTGGTCCCACGGGGTTCGACGAATGGCACGCCGCGTTACCGAGCCGGCCCGTCCTCGGGCCGGTCATGACGAGCGACCGAGCACGCCATCTAAACGACGGCTACCACTGATCGGGGTCGTTGCCGCCGTAGTTGTTCCCGTAGATGACGTAGCACTCGCCCGCGTCGAAGCGGCGCTGCGAG
>CAYOGX010000348.1:0-5701 GCA_964403235.1 uncultured Planctomycetales bacterium
TCTCGCGGGGGTAGTCGGGAACGGTCAGCGTTCGGATCCGTTCGATCTTCCGCGCTCTGGCCTGGCCGGTGACGAACGGATCAAACGCGGCCTCGCACACGAGCGCGAGCGAGAAGGGGCCCTTCTTGTCGGGATACACCTCGAGGATGGCCCGGTCGTCCTCGACGCGGAAGCTCCCGTACCGCCCTCCGTAGAAACGGTAGCAGAACCCGTGGGCGCGGACGTCGCGCTCGGCGCTCATTCGGAAATCGTTGAAGAGGAACTCGATCTCCCTGGCGACGTCCTTGCCCTTCAGGGCCGATCGATACGTCCGCAGGTAGGTCGCGCACTTCGGGCCGATCGCGTGCCATCGCTTGCGGTGGTCCCGGTCGCGGTAGGTGTTGTAGTACCAGTCGACGAACCGATCGAGCGGTTCGAGTTGGGCGGCCAGGCGCCTAGCGGCGGCCTCGTCCGGCACGGGGCGCTTGATGCACCGCGCCAGGACCATGTCGGGCCGGGCCTCGCGCGCCACGCCGAACAGCTCGTCCATGAGGACGGTCTCCGCGACGGGGTCTGCGGCGCACTTCGGGCAACTGCAACAGACGCCGTCGTGGTAGGGAGACTCGATCACCAGACCGTCGATGCGGGGTTCTTGCGTAACGAGTCGGACAACCCGGTCGGCGTACCACTTGCGGGCCTCGGGGTCGCGCGGGCAGTTGCTCGGCTCGCCAGACTGCTTGGAGGCCCGGAAGACCTCGAGGCGCGATGGCGCGTGCTCGTGATCGGGTCGGTAGGGGACGAACCCCCGCAGGATCTTGAGGCCACGCGCGTGCGCGGCGTCGATCAGGTCCTTCCAGACCGGATCGTAACGATTGTCGTTGCACCAGAAGAGCAGGACGTGGGTGGCCTTCCACTCGCTGAGCCAGTCCAAGAAATACCGATTGAGTTTCGGTTCGGCCCGATCGGCGCCGTAATCACGCTTGCCGAATAGGTTGCAGCCCGACGCCGACAGGACGCGCGCCTTGATGCGGGGGGCAAGCTCGACACGCGCCGGTAGGAGGACGACCTGCCCGCGTTCCTTGTACAGATGGTAGTGACAGAAGTCACGGACCGCGTAGAGCGTCCCGAGCGGATCGGCCCCGCACAACACGGCCATCCAGGTCTTGCCGCCGGGGCCGAACGGGTTCGCATCGATCCGTATCGAGTAGCCCTGGACCGCGCGATTGGGTGTGAAGAAGCCCTTCTCCGCGAGCGGCTTCAGGAATGCGCTGTTGGCGAGGCGGCCGACCGCCAGCACGTTCGTGCCGGCCAGCTTGTCATGCTTGGCGTTCGCGGCCGTCACCACAATCGGCTTGAAACCGGTCACAGCTTTGATATGCCGGGCCAACTCGGCGCAGGCGTATCGCGCGAGCGGGTCCGGGCGATCCGGAGCAACCATCGAGATCTTCGCGCCCGAGCCCGACGAGAAGAGGTCTCCCGCGCCGAGTCCCGCAGCGGCTGCCTGCCCGGTCAAGATGATTGAGACGACCCAAACGGCCACGTTCGTCCGCTCTGGCGTCACCGGCCATTCTCTTCGCAATCAGGATGCCTGGGCCGATTGCTGCCGCGACTAGAACTCTCGCAGCAGTTCGAGCATTCGGCGATCCAGCTTGTGTCCTCGGAAGTCTTCATATCGTACGTCCGACCGATTGCTATCGAGTATGCCGAACGTGCCTCTCAACTCCCACAGCGCGTAGCCCCAGTTCGCTTCTTTCCAGAGCGAGAGCACGTCGCGCATCCAGGTCAGCGTAACGTCGTGAGGCGTCTTGTTGTAGACGCCGCACTCGCCCACGTGCACCCGGACGCCCTTGGCCTCCAGCTCCTGCCACGGCTCGATCAACTCGGTCCGGAGCCGTTGCTTGTCCCAACGCCCGAAGCCCAACATGGCCCCAATCAACGTGCTCTTGAAATCGCCATGCCGGACGACATGAGGCCAGCTCGGCACGGTCCTGTTGGTCAGCCACGGGGGACCGTCCGCGGACCAGGATGCCTTGTAGTGCGTCAGCCCTGGCGGGTCGTAGCCACGGGTGCTCTGAACCAACCCCAGATCCGCTATGGCGTGGACGGGCCTGCGACCAATGCAGGTGCCGTCGGAGAAGAGGAGTCTATCCGGATCGATTTGACGTAACCCTGCCACGAGCGCCCTTGCGACGTCGACGTATTCATGTTCCGCGATGAACAGATCAGCGTACGCCGGAAATTGGGCCTTCAACACTTTGGTCAGCTCGGGATCTGTGAAACTGTAGGGCGGCTCGTTGAGGAGATCGAAACTCAGCCTGGCATTGGGCACGCCCTGGTAGCGCTTGGCGAAGTGCTTCCAATGGTGGACGGCCGCCGCCAGTGCCTGCTGTCGGTCGTGCTTCGGGCCGTTGAAGAGCTGCATGGGCTCGGCGTCCGCCTTGGTGACGCAGTACCCGGGAATCCGATGGAAATTCAGGTTGATGTGAATGCCGTATTGCCGGCCGAGGTCTAGGGCCTGGTCGATGTATTTCAGCGGCTCGTCATTGATGGTGAGCCAGTCCTTGGGATCGCTCCAGTTCCAATAGGACATGGGCAGTCTGACGAAGTCAAACCCCCAGTCCGCCATCAGCTCGAAGTCTTGCTCCGAGAAGGGACCCGGCTTTCTGCCCCAACCGAACAGCTCTTGGAGATTGAACCCCCGCCAGCGGGGGATGTGGGTGGCGTCGATTCGGCCCGCCTCTTGCGTCGCGTCCTCGCGCGGCGGGGGGGCGTCCTCGTGCTCGGATGAACGGGACCCGCATTGCGATAGGCCCAAGGCGGAGCTGGCGGCCGCGGTTGTCAGGAATTCTCGTCGGTTCATCGCTTAAGCCTGCTGGTCCGATCTCCGGCGGGCGACGACGGCGTCAAACGCAAGCAGCGCGGACAGGCCGATCAACGGCAAGATGCCGAGCAGCACGAAGATCAGATGGTAGTTCTGCGTGGCGTCGACGTATCGGCCGATCAGTGGGTTCACCGTTGCGCCGACGACGTTCCCGAACGCGCCCAGGATGCCCGCGACCAATCCGACGCTGGCAAACGAGATGTCCTGGAGCGCAGCCAGGTAGTTGGCTGAGACCGACATGATGCCGACGGCGGCCAGCGTCAGCAGCGCGATGCATAGCGTCGCGCTGTTCACGTACCCGGCCGTCACCGCGGGAAGGATCAACGCGGCCCCGATGCCGACGGTCGCGCCGCGGGCTCGGCGGACCGACCATCCTCGACTGGTGAGCACCTTGACCAACCCGCCGCCGCCGATGTTACCGACGTCGGCGCCGAGGAAGATGGGCGTGGCCACCAACCCGGCCGCCATGAAGCTGAACCCACGCTGGTCGTACATGTACTTGGGGATCCAGTCGGCGCAGAAGTACCAGCAGGGGTTGACGGTGGCCGACACGACCATGAGCAGCCAGAACCCCGGATGCGTGAGCGTCGCGACGAGTTGCGTAGGAAGCGACAGCCCGACGGGCCGTTGGCCTTGCGGACGGGTTTCGCCTTGGTCGGTACCCTCGAGCGAACCGGGCCGGCGCGTCGCGCCCCACCAGAGGACAAGCCAGAACGCGCCCAGCAACCCGATCACGAAGAACGCCACCCGCCAGCCGAAGGCGTTGGCGATCGGCGTGATGATCAACGGGGCGATCAGCGCGCCCATCGCCGAGCCGCTGGTAAACACGCCGTTGGCCAGCCCGCGATCCTCTGGCGGCAGCATGTTCGCGGTCACGCGGAGCGCACAGGGCCAGTTGAAGGCCTCGCCCAGGCCCAGCACCCGGCGGGTCCACGCCAACGCGCCCGATCCGGCCACGAACGCTGCCGCCGCGCCCGCCGCCGACCACAACCCAACGGCCAATCCATACACGATCCGTACGTTAAACCGGTCCGCCAGATACCCCGCCGGGATCTGCATCACCGCATACGTCCAACGAAACGCCGACAGTAGCTCCCCGAACTGCTCGTTCGACAGGCCAAACTCGGCCGTGATCTTCGGCGCGCAGATCGACATCGTCTGCCGGTCGAGGTAGTTCAGCACCGTCGCTAGAAACAAGATGCCGCAGATGTACCACTTCCACATCCCGCGCCTGCCACGATCGGATGCGCTCGGCATGGCCACCTCCGCCGGCCAGAATATCGCCCCGATCGCTCCGGTTGCAAGGACGGACGCCATTGGGGCTCGGGTGAGACGGATCGGTGGTGGTCAAGTATCGCCGGGCGGCGTGCTCACGCTTGCGTGAGCATGTGTTCACCGATCAAATACCATGGCCGCGTGAGATGGTCCTGGGGACGAACCGACATGTCAGCGCTGATCGAACAGCGACTGTCGCGATATCGCGCCTGGCGGTTGCGGGAGCCCGTGGATCGGCCGATGGTGGGGTTGATCTGGGAGCCGGACATCCCGCCGCTGCCGGAATTCCTCGAATGGGTCGGCGCTGGCCGAGAGGTCCAGCCCGATCAGATCCAGCCTGAGATGTTTCTGCCCTACGTCGAGCGTTGGTATGAACGAGACTGCCAGTTGATCAGCGATGTGATCCAGCGGTTCACGCCTGCGTTTGGGATTCCCTGGGTCGAGGCCGTCGCAGGCTGCCGCGTCACGGCGAATCCCGGATCGCTGTGGGCCGAGCCCTGCCTCGACCGCTATGACGATCGACCCAAGATTCGGTTTGATCCGAATAACCCTTGGGTGCGCAAGCTGGTCGAGTTCACACGCGTCATGGTCGAGTGTGCCGACGATCGGTTCCCGATCGCCGTTCCGCAGATGCGGGGCCCGTTGGACACGCTGGCGGCCATGCGGACGCCGGAGCAGATGTGTATCGATCTGATCGAACGGCCGGAGGACGTCTACGGCCTGCTCGGCGAGCTGACCGATCTGTGGATCGGCATCGGCCAGGCGGTGCTTGACGTCATCCCACCGTTTCACGGTGGATACATGGCCCGCATGGGGACGTGGGCGCCGGGCCCGGCGATCACGCCCCAGAATGACGTGTGCACGCTCGTCTCCCCGCAGCTATACGAACAGCTCGTGCTGCCTTGGGATCGCAAGATCGTCGACCATTTCCAATACACCGAGTTTCACATGCACGGCAGCGAGCATCACCAGGTGGACAACGTCTTGACGTTGGACAAGCTGACGACGATCGAGTTCACGCTGGAACACACGCTGGGCGGCCCGCCGTTGGCCACGACGTTGCCGGTGGCCCGACGCATTCTTCAAAGCAAGCCATTGCTTCTGGCGGCCATGGACGTCGAAACGGCCGAGCAATGCCTCACCGAGCTGCCACGCAAGGGCCTCTGCATGACGATCGCGCTCAACGACGATCAGATCCCGCGGCACATCGCCCGGTGGTTGGAGGAGCACTGTCGATGAGATCACGCACGAGGCCGGGCGGGCCGACCGCGCTCCGGATCGCCGTATCCCCCGCGGGATTCATCGCGCGCGGGTTCCTCACGTTTCTGCGGGTCACGCCAACCCCAACAAAGCACCGTTCTGGGCCCGCCGGTCCGCGCGACATAAATATCGCGGCTCGGGCAGGGCTCGTGTGGCGCTGCAGTGTTAGGAGGATGCGAACCATAGACGGCGATGTCGTTTCCGTGAGTCTGGTGGTTCGTGAGGTGCCCGAGTCGATTAGCGCAGTCAGCCGCGGCCCTGGCGGCCTGTTGCAGAAATGAGACCTCTCTTGCGATCTGTTTCAAA